>WFSK01000095.1 GCA_015486095.1 Thermotogae bacterium | reverse complement strand
GCCTTCACGAGTGTTACCTTCCAGAACAGTCTCTCCTCTATGTCCCTCTTCGTCTCCATCTCTTTCAGGTGTGCGAGGACTATTGTCGCAAACGGATTGTTGTCTCTCTCCAATTCTTCTATCTTATCCTTGTAATCTATTATCTTCACCAATGGAAACCTGAACGTGTACTCGAATCCTTCACGAGTACATCCGCATATCTTTTTCCTATCTCCGCATCTTTCGTTATCTTCTGGAGTTCTTTGTCGAGGAATTCATATTTCCTGTCGAAGTCTATGTCTCTTTCTATGTCGGGAAAGAAGAATTGTAAGAATGGACGAAAGTATCTCTCTATTGCCTTCTTCCATATTGGGTCAGTTGTTATGGCCTTTTCCTCCTTTGTACGATGATCACTGGTATTATATCATGCGGACAAGATATGAAACTTGTCCCTACGGGAAAGGATCATATACTTCCTGCATGATTCATAGAAAGTGAGTAATATTATGAAACTTCGTTCCATCGGACAAGACGTAAAGTCTTTTCCCTACGGATTCATCGGAGAGGTTTGAAAACCTGTCCTTACGGAGAAATGGACAGGACATGAAGTCCTATAATGGAGCTGTTGTGGTATCTCATTACATGATGCAGTCATACGGCGATACTTTATAATAGGGATCAAGAGATTATCATCATGCCAAAAGAGAGCAAAAACACTAATCCAAGTGGTTTCCATAGATATTCATAAACTCGTGTTAGAGATACATTAAAATATTCTTTGGTTAGGTTGAGACAAAAATGTGCGGGAGAGAAGAGAACACCTATTATCCCAGAAACACACACGAAGGCTGCTGTAGGAATAAGGGAATGATAATTGGTTATTATAGGCATCAAGATCGGGAAGCTAATACCGACGCTTGCCTGTGTTGCACCAGTGAGTAAACCAACTAAAAACGGTATCAGGAAGAGTATAAAATAAATGGGAAGATTTAGGGTTTTGAGTTCGATAGGTAGATGTTGCAAAGCTCCGCTTCTCTCCAAGATATCTTTGAAGAGAAAGATAGCAATGATGAGCAATATCGTATCTAACTTGAATCCTCTTAGAATATCTGAAATTGGCCTTTTGTAATACAGGATAGCAAATATGCTCACGGCCAGAAGTGTCCAGAATAGATCTGTTTTGAACGCCAATGTCAAGGTGATCACAGCGATTATAGGCCATAGACTTTCCAGAAACAGATACAAGGCCTTACCCGATCGAATGGTTTTGTTTTCTATTTCTAAGGAGGGTTTGTCTATCTTAATCGGCATGAGTATGAATATCATTCCTAAAATCAGTGCTGCAGCTGTAAATATTATCTGGTAGGATATCACACGACCGATCCTGACATCCAAAAGAGCGCTCTCCATTATGATCGATACGTAAAGAGGCCAACTGAATTCCATGATGTGTCTGAACCAGTAGTTCACTATCATCTGTTTTTCTTTACTTATGCCGTATTTTGATGCCGTTTTTTCCACTATTGGGGCAGAAAACATAGCTCCTCCTGGCATCGGTAAGAGCCCTATTATTGCAGGGAACAATATCAGTAAAATTCTGGGAAACTTTATTAGCGATGTGGCAGATAGTATCAGTTTATCCAGGCTTCCGGATTCCTTTAATATAACTGCAAGAGACATTATTAGGATTATTATTCCCAATATCTTCAAGATATTTATACTCGTTATCACATTTCTAAGTGATATTAGGAAATCTTTGGGTCTTAGTCCCAATAGAACTCCAACGTAACAAGATACGATAAGCATCGAATAAGATAGCTTCATTTTAAAATGCTGTAGGATCACTATTACAACAAAACTCGATAGCAATATTATAGATACGATGCGCTTTCCCTCCTTACATCCCAATAGTTGCTATATTTGCTAACAGATTGATGAAAAGTCTCAGTCCCGGATTCAAGATATAACCGATAACACCTGTTAGTACTAATATGAGCAATATGATAACACCATATCTCTCGAATTGAGCATACGTCATCTTATATCTTTCAGGAATCAAAACCATCAAGACCTTAGAGCCATCGAGAGGTGGTATGGGGATGAGATTGAAGATAAATAAAACGAGATTTATTAAAACAGAATAGCCTACCACATCGCTTAGATACATAACTATGGGATAACTCCTGATGAAGTGGAAGGTAAATAGGGTGGAGTATCTGTAGAAACTAAAGCGGAAATAGAAAAAGGATAAGATAACGGCGAGGATAAGATTCGTCAACGGTCCCGCAATGGATACGAGGATGATATCCCTCTTCGGGTGCCTGAGATTGTAAAAATTAACTGGTACAGGTTTTGCCCAACCAAACTTGAATAGGATCAACATTATCGTTCCTATAGGATCGAGGTGTTTCAGAGGATTTAGAGTCAATCTTCCCGCACGCTTTGCAGTATCATCCCCACACAGATAGGCTACATAACCATGAGCCACCTCGTGAAAGACTATTGCGATCAAAACCGCTGGTGTTATGCCAATTATCTGTCTTATATACGCCTTAAGCATCTGCCCTTTTCTCCTTCTCTTTTATGGATTTAACCAGCATTTTGACATATTCTTTCTCGTCTTCAACTTTCCCATCGATCTTAGCCAAGAGTAAAGAGGTCAGGATCTTCTTGTATATGGGTCCTGGTGATATACCGAGAGATTTCAGAAAATGACCGTCTACTTCAACTTTTGCTCCATATCCCGTCTTGTAGTATCTTTTTACGTTATCTTTGCCTGTTTCGCCAACCTTAGCGTATACAAAGGCTATGGACTCGTTTGGGAGTGCCGATAGCAGTTCAT
>WFSK01000094.1 GCA_015486095.1 Thermotogae bacterium | reverse complement strand
CTACAATTGTTACACGATGTCGGGCTCGGCTATATAAAGGTAGGTCAACCTGCCACGACACTCTCGGGTGGAGAAGCTCAACGCATTAAACTCTCCGCGGAATTGAAGAAGATCCCAACGGGCAAGACCATCTATCTTCTCGACGAACCTACTACAGGCCTGCATTTTGATGATGTGAACAAGTTATTAGATGTCCTCCAGAGATTCGTGGATAACGGTAATACCGTTATCGTAATAGAGCACAACATGGACGTCATCAAGAATGCAGACCATATCATAGACCTCGGGCCAGAAGGCGGTGATAAGGGAGGATTCATAGTGGCAGAAGGAACACCAGAAGAAGTGGCACGAAATCCTATATCGTATACAGGGAGATACTTGAAGTACATATTGAGTGGAAAGAATATATCGGCGGTAGATGGAGTGTGATAGGATGATATCCTTGAAAGACGCGATGGCATTTGCTGAGAGTGTGATGAAAGAAAATAGGTTTTTGCATGGAAAGCGTGTTATGCAGATGGGAGCACGGATCGCAAGAGCCCATATGCTCGATGATGACATCTGTAATAAGATAGAGATCGCAGCCGTCCTGCATGACATAGCTCGTGATAAGAGTGAAGAATCACTTTTATCCAGGGCCTTTGAATGGGATTTAAACGTAAAGGAATACGAGATGGCAAGACCCATCCTTCTTCATGGGAAAGTGGGGGCAGAAATGGTGAAATCAAAACTGGGGATCTCAGACGAGGATATATTGAACGCGATCAGGTATCATACCAGTGGAAGGATAGGAATGTCCGTTATAGAAAAAATAGTGATGATAAGCGATGTTATAGAGATGGGAAGGGCATTTGAAGGAGTAGAGGAGCTGAGAGAAGAGGCTATGAGAGGTATAGAAGACACATTTAAGAAAGTGGTGAAGAATAAGATCGTCTATTTTGTGAAACATGGATTGTTCGTTCTACCAGAAACATATGAGTTATGGAATCATATACTGATGAAGGAGGGAAAAGCCAATGGCAAAGAATTACGTATCCTCTAATCCAAGGAAGCGAGGTAAAGCAATAAGTATAGTAGTAGCGATAATTGTGATAGGTGTGGTGATAGTTGGGGGATGGTATTGGCTTATGTACAATAATCTCAAGACTTCTCCAGTTACACGAGTTGATAGAGTAAATCTCATATGGAGAATAGGCTCTCCTGAGAAGGGTGAATATGTGTTTGCCACTGTAGATACGAGAAATTTCAATATGTTCATAATGCAATTCCCTCCTTATTCTTTTTGGGGAGGCGGGGAAGCATCGATAGCCAATACAGATCTCATACATAGTATAGATAACATCACAAAGATGTTGAATCTGAACTCCTCCACAGCAAAATCTATAAGTTTTTATCTCAGTAGCGATGAAAAGCATTTTAAGAATGTAATCACCCGGTTCACTGGGAAAAAGGTATATTCTTATGCCTCAGCCTTAAAAGCCATCTTCGATCACAGCTATCCCTTCTACGAGTTATTCCAGTTTAAATCCTTTTATGATTACCTGACCGCTAATGCCGTTACCAACATAACGGCTCCTGATTTGTACAATCTGTTGAAATACACGGCCCATTCTTCTAAGAGCGTGGTTTCTTTAAATGGCCTTACGAAATATCCCGTAGAGATAAGTGTAGAAGGTAAGAAGGAAGCTAGATTATATTTGAACGAAGAACAAATAGGTTTTCTGCGTTCCTTGGTAAAACCTTGAGAAGGTCTGGTTTTTTATCTTATGGAAAAAAGGAACCATTTTGGTTACTTATCCCTCATCACCTCATGCGGAATTGGCGCCCTGCTGATAGTATGGGCGCTTCTCTTTCTTTCATCACTTTTTTTGATCGTCAGGAACGCATCACAGGTTGAATTTTTTGAGGGTAAGAGACCACTGAATATCCTTGTGCTTGGAACGGATAGGGTAAACGATAGCGATGGAAATCGTACAGATACACTGTTGCTCATCTCTCTGAATTTCAAGACGAACTCTGTCCTTATCATCTCGATACCCCGTGATCTTATAGTTAAATATAGCTCTAACAAGAGTGATCATGGAAAGATAAATGCCATCTATAAGAAGGAAGGAATAAATGCCCTTGAAACGGTGATAAATAAGATGATATCAATTCAGATAAATAACTACGCTGTGATAGATTATAAATCTTTCAAAACCATAGTAAATGAAATAGGTCCTCTTACAGTT
>WFSK01000093.1 GCA_015486095.1 Thermotogae bacterium | reverse complement strand
GAATTACCTCATTCTATGAAGAAAGCTTATATATATAAAGATGGTAATTCGATTGAATATCCGATAATTCTTTCACCAAATGTGAATATATATAAAAATAATAACTTGAAATCCTTTATTAACACTCTAAATGACTACGATTCTCATTTCATCGGGTATCCTGTACTGGATTACAGATTGATGAAGAGTATCCAGAAAAATATGGCAATAGCCGCTATCTTAGTCTTCACGGTGGCGTTCGTAGCGATATGGTTAGTTCTCAAGAGGACCTGGGCAAGCTTACTCGCGATGTCGATGCTGCTTTTCTCCATGAATATGATGTTTGGATTGATGTATTTGTTGAGTCTTAGAATAAACCTCATGACCTTCCTCGTGGCGCCACTCATCATAGGGATGGGGATAAACAGTTTCATACCTATTTTGTATAGATATTTAGAAAAGCAAGTAGATGGATTTAGAGTACTGATAACAGATGTGGGCACGAGGATAACGTTATCCTCTTTAACTACCATTTCAGCATTTGGAACACTTATATTCGCCAGAACTCGATTACTGGCAGATGTGGGTATATCCATGATGATAGGGATAGCATCTTGCTATTTTATCTCATGTGTTTTACTAATAGCCCTACTTAGAGCAAGAGAAAAGGCATAGATTGCCACAGGATCACGAAGAAAACACTGGTGAATCTATCTTTCTGGTTGCCGCTTCTGAGATCGCTCTCGTAGCAGCACCAAGAGATATCGAGACATCATATATGGGAGAAACCCTCAACTTCGGTAAAGGATGTCCATTCAAGATGTTCCTAACCCTTTCACGTACCCATTCCACAAAATGAGGACTTATACCGGCGAGGTCCCCTCCTATTATGATCAACTCGGGATCTAAAAAGAGAGCTAAATTCACCACAGTTATTGCGGTGTAAAACACCATCGAATCCACAGCCTCCAAGGCAGCTGGGTCTCCTGTCTTGAATCCCTCGATCAGGTCATCTATGTTCAACTGTCTTTTCTGCATAGTAGTGTACAAAAAACCTTCCCCACTTTTCTTAGCATTTTCTTCGGCGATCTTAAGAGTCGAGATCTCGCTACCGAACTCTTCAAGGATACAGATCTTCTCTCCGTTGTCAACTTTTGGAAAGACAAATCTCCCAATCTTTCCGGCAAGTCCATGTACGCCACGATAAAGATGTCCATCCACGATCATACCTGCTCCCATTCCTTCAACCACCAATAGATATACGAAAGAATCATATCTCTTCCCAATCCCAAACCATTGTTCACCCAATGCGGCTGCATTAACATCTTTCTCCACGAATGTTGGAATCTTATATGAGTTCTCTATCTCCCCCTTTAGATCGATGATCTCACTCTTTCGAAAGTGTGGAGCAGATCGCACGATGCCCTTTTCGGGATCAACTGGTCCAGGAACACCAATACCTATGGCATCGATCCTAATCTTTTTCGAATTCGCCCAGGCGAGCATCCTACCTAAGATATCCTTTGTATCCCTTGCATTTTCGCTAAGAGTCCTTACATCAGGGAAGGTACGTTTTTCCGTTCTCAATATCTTGCCACCAGCGTTATAAATAGAAGCCACGATGTTTCTACGTCCTATATCGATTCCTATTACGTGGATACTTTTGTCATTGATCCTTAATAATATCTTCTTTCTTCCAACTCCATTTCCTGTTTTATCACTCTCTTCAACAAGACCGAGTCTTAAAAATTCTTTCACTATATTGGATACCGATGCCCTCGTCAATCCAGCAATATCAGCTATATCACTCCGAGCGATCGGCTGATACCTGTGTACCAAAGTATATAAAGCCTTTTTTGTCTCTACATAAGAAGAACGAAATCTAAGCATAGTTTTCCTCTTGGTTGAGTAGCTTCACTTAATTGTATAGAGATAGTCGATATTTGTCAACCCTTGAAGGCTATCGAAAGCGCATGCAAATATGAATGATGATAATACAGCAAACTCCATGAGTTAAAAGGCATGTCTTGATGTGCGAGCATTGTAGAGTAAATCTATCGTTGTTTCGAGGCAGGTGTGAGCGTATCCTATGCTTGATTCGGTTAGTTTTGCATCGAACCGCATCGAGTGTTCGGTTTGAAAATACAAACTCGAATGGAAGAAAAGAGCTGTTGCTGTGATAAAATTATATATGAATTTAAAAAGACAAGGGTTCGTATGAAGCTGTGAAGAGAGGGAAG
>WFSK01000092.1 GCA_015486095.1 Thermotogae bacterium | reverse complement strand
CACCTAAAGTTACCCCTGTCACCGTCGGTGCCGTCGTATCTTTCGGTGCTGGGGGTGGCGTTAGTGGACATCCCGTCAAGATAAGCATCAAAACCGCTACTGCCACCGCAATGATTGTAACCGTTAAAACCTTTTTCTTCATGCTCTCTCCTGACCCCTTCTATCTATAGGTCAGGAACCCACCTCCTTTCGTTTTCCTCCTCGAGGATAAAAACCATTTTCTCCCTTAACTCCACACTTCATAAACTCTTCTTAGTGAACCTATCTACCCCCTTTCAATGAATTTCCTGCATTGCCTTGCCTACGAATTCGAAGGCAACTGCATATCATTATACTACCACTTTCTCTGCTATGTCAAGATTTTTTGTATATTATCGGCTGTTTAACAAACTTCTTTAATGCGATTATACTTCATAATAGCAACTATTTCAACCGCTTGCTGTGATCTGAATCACAAAAACCTCAATATTTAAACGCACTACCACCTATGAATTCTCTTATTATCGATAATCTTGGAATATCTTCTAAGTTGGTTATAGGTAAAAAATAATCCAAAAATCTCAACAATCTCTTTGCTTCTGCATATTCGGGGTTCGAATTATCGATCTGTATTATAGTAGGTTCGGCAAACAATTTCAAGACTCCGAGTTCATATATCAACGCCGAGTTGAACATGACATCTGCCTCTTCCTGAAATGGGAATATATTCCTCTCTTCTCCTTTCCTAACTCTCGGCCACATCCTTATGGTATCGAGGGCAGTGTGCCCCCTGAATTTGCTATCTCTTACTATCCTCCTTATTATCCTCGTATCCGTCGTGGGTATCCTGTTATCCTTATCTATGTTCAGCTGCGTTAGAGCACTTACGTAAATCTTGAACTTCATCTCCTTGGGTATCGACTGAGTCAACAGTTCGTTCAGTCCATGAATACCTTCCACTATTATTACATCGTCTTCTTTCATCCTCAACTTCCTGCCAGTATATCTACGCCTTCCCACCTTGAAATCGAACTTCACCTGTTCTATCTCATCGCCCTCCAAAAGAGCTCTCATATGTTCGTTGAACAAGTCCAAATCCAGAGCATATATGGACTCGAAATCATAATTGCCATTCTCATCTCTGGGTGTCTTGCTCCTATCGACGAAGTAATCATCGAGAGATATCCCTATCGGACTATACCCATTCACCTTGAGTTGAAGGGCAAGCCTTTTGGCAAATGTAGTTTTCCCTGAAGAGGATGGTCCCGCTATCAACACCAATCGTGCCTTCTTGCGTGCGGCGATCATATCGGCTATATACGCTATCTTCTTTTCGTGCAATGCCTCTGAAATCCTTATCAATTCGGCTATGTTACCACCGGAGATCACCTCGTTCAGATCACCTACGGTCTTGACTCCCAATATCTTTCCCCATTGTTCGTACTCGGAATATATCTGGGCTAATTTGTTTTGAGGGATATATTCCGGAAGTTTATCTGGTGATGTAATATCCGGATGCCTTATCACGAACCCTGGACCCACCTTAACTAAATCGAACAGTTTAAGATATCCACTGCTGGGAACCAGGTGCCCATAGAAATAATTGCAATATCCTGCACACTTGTAGATGTTCACGGTATCTTTTTTCCTGAACTTGAAGAGCTTTACCTTGTCTTCTCTTCCTATGTCTTTGAACAACTCTATCGCTTCGGATTTCCAGAGTGTTTCTTTTTCAAAGGGTACATTCGCATCCACTATCCGTTTCATCTCAGCTTTCAGTCTTTTTATATCTTCATCCGTTACTTCGTAGTTTTCGAATTCGCAGTATAAACCTTTCCCCAAAGAGTGGAGCATGGATAAAGTCCTGGTGGGTAACACCCGCTTCGCCGCCACGTAGGCAACGAAATAGATGCCCCTCTGATAGATCTTTATGCCATCCTGAGTAGATAGATCTACGAACCTAATACTGCAGTCCCTTCGTAACTTATGAAACAACTCTTTTATTTCATTGTCCACGTTGACCGCTACTATTTGTGATTTATGGTATTTCTGGAAGTCAACGGCTATGTTTAGAAAGGAAGTGCCCTTCTTGTACTCCCTGATCTCAGCAGTCTCTTTTATCGCCACTTTAACCATCTTGTTGCTCATTTCCCACTATTCACTTCCGACAGATCGGACGTATAGCATATCACATTCATTTGCTATGATCATCTTTTCTATAAAAAACAACTCTGAATTCCTCCTTCGATCTATCTTCCACCAGGTCAAATTTAACCTTTGCCTTATCACATTCTCGAATCATCCGCTTTATCCCAGAACCTATCCCTCTGTACGGTATCATGTTCAAAGAAGCGAACTTGGCTATGAAAGACAACAAAATGGGATTTCTGGCTATAGAAACCCCTTCTTTTATGTTGTCAATGTTTACAGTATTGGGAAGTCTACCAGGACTTATGATCTCCACTCGATCATCAAAGATAAAGAACTTGATACTGCTCTCTATGAAGTAATCTCTATGTATTAAAGCATTAACGACCACTTCCTCAAGAGCAACTTCGGGGATCTCCAAAGTACCCGTTGAGTCGAAATGTTTCTCCTTCTGCACCTTTCTCAGATTCCGCTTCAAAAAGGCCATACCGTTACGATATTGATCTAAGATCGTACCTCCTATATCTTCGCTGTCCCTGTACTCTTTCCCACTCAATTCGTTACCGAAAAAAGAAACTGCCTTCACCAGGAACTGCGATTTGAATCTTTGGGGAGAATAACCAAAGAGCAACAAGCCCGATAGTGTAAGCGCGTCCTTTTCCATGAGTTTGAGATTGTGCAGGATCTTCTCCGTGGCCATACCGGATTCATCGATGTCCACATAAAATACCTTCCTATAAAAATCCTTAAAAAGTGGTAAGTTCATATCATCGATGTTGCTTCCCATAATTCGCATTTCGTCTGCATAAAAGTTTCCAGATGTCTGCATGAGTCTTCTGAGCTCCTCTCTCGTTGCCCTTCTCTTATCTGCACCAACCTTTATCCAAAAATCAGTCTTATTAACCGCGTACGGTTTATTTTGACCCAATGGAACGCTTATTCTTACTATTACCTTTCCTTCACACAGTATATTTTCAGTTATAACACCCATCGGTGGTTCTATCTTTTGAGAGCAGGCATTGGAGATCCACTGATTCAGTTTTCTGATCTCATCCCTACTCAATCCAGTTATTTCACCGACATCGGAGACATCGACGAATATTTCTCCTCCCTCAGAATTTGCAAATGCAGCCATTTCAGCAGCCAGGGCATTAACGCTGTTAAAACGCTCTTTAAACTGTGTTCTGGAATCTTCTCCCTTCTTTATACGTATATAT
>WFSK01000091.1 GCA_015486095.1 Thermotogae bacterium | reverse complement strand
GTACAGGTACATCGAATCTATCCTTTATCGCCTTCACTAAGTCGTATGCGTTCTTGGGCGTCATCAAGCCTGCCATGTCTTTTATACATATGGATTGACACCCCATTTCAACCAGGTCTTGAACATTTTTGAGATACAATTCGAGTGTATGTACAGGACTCACAGTATAGCATATCGCTCCCTGCGCATGTGCACCACTCTTCAAGGTTGCCTCTACTGCTGTACGAAGGTTTCTCATATCGTTCAGTGCATCGAATATTCGTATTATATCTATACCATTCTTCACTGCAAGAGACACGAATCGCTCAACGATATCATCCGGATAGTTCTTGTAGCCCAGTATATTCTGACCTCTCAACAACATCTGAAGCTTCGTTTTCTTCGTGGATTTCTTTATCTTCCTCAATCTTTCCCATGGGTCTTCATTGAGGTATCGAATGCATGCATCGAACGTTGCACCACCCCACATCTCGAATGAATGATACCCAACCTCATCCGCTACATCGATTATACCGAGTATCTCATCCGTCGTCATTCGCGTAGCCAGCAAAGACTGGTGTGCATCTCTAAACGTTGTATCAGTAAATTCGATCACTCTCATATTCCTGCTCCCATCTATTCGTTTATTGTACCCAATATGTACTCTCGAATCCTCCTGTTTCTCGACAACGCAAAATCCTCATCATTCGCACCTCTTACTCTATCCTTTTCGGATGCCGATCGTCGAATATCATGTTATAATTATACAACATCACATACAAAGGAGGTAGCAGATCTATATGAGAGTAGGTATATTAACGGGAGGCGGAGATTGCCCAGGTTTAAACGCAGTTATCAGAGGTATTGTGAGATCGAGTAGTGAAGATACGGAGATAATAGGTATAATGCAAGGTTGGAAAGGGCTCATCGAGCTGGAATACACCCCTTTAACAGATCAGGATGTCGAAGGTATACATATATTGGGAGGGACTATACTGGGGACGTCGAGGGTGAACCCCTTTGCGATCGATGGAGGAGTCGATAAAGTCCTCAACAACGTGAAAAAGCTTGCCCTTGACGCTCTCATAGTGATAGGAGGAGATGATACACTATCGGTTGCGGCGAAGATGGTAGGTTACAATCTTAATATCGTAGGTGTCCCCAAGACCATAGATAACGATGTAGCCAATACAGATTATACATTTGGATTTCACACGGCGGTCAACGTTGGTGCAGATGCGATAGATAGGTTACACTCTACTGCAAAGTCTCATAGAAGAATAATGTTTGTGGAGTTGATGGGAAGAGATGCAGGTTGGATAACCATAGAGGCGGGGCTTGCCGCGGGTGCTCATCTGATATTGATACCAGAATTTCCCATGACTATAGAAGAGATATGCAAGATCTTGAAGGATAGAATGGAGAAGAGCAAATATGCTGTCGTTGCTGTAGCGGAAGGATTTAAGCCAACGGAGTTGGAAGATGTTGTTGGTGATAAGACGAAGGTCGATGCCTTTGGCCATGTACAACTCGGTGGAATAGCTCATTACCTGGCAGACGTGGTAAAAGAGAAGACGGGGTACGATACGAGATCCGTCGTTTTAGGTCATCTCCTCAGGGGAGGTACACCCACGGCATTCGATAGAATCCTCGGGACGAGATATGGTGTAAAAGCCATAGAATTGATTGAGAGAGGCGATTTTGGGCGTATGGTTGCGTTAAGAGGTAATGATATCATATCTATACCGATAAGTTATGGCGTTTCAACTAAGAAACTCGTCCCATTCGAATATTATAAATTGGCTCAAACCTTTTTTGGTTGATCACGCTTCGGAGTGGATCGAACGATCGCGGGATTCTTACGGATCTCGAGGAAAGTCCGGACTCCAAGGGCAGGATGCTGGTTAATGGCCAGCAAGGGTGACCTTGAGATAGGGCCATAGAAACGAAAACCGCCGTAAAGGCAAGGGTGGAAAGGCGAGGTAAGAGCTCACCAACACTTGTGCGAGCAAGTGGTTTGGTAACCCTCATCCGGAGCAAGACCGAGTAGGAGGAGGTTTGAGGTGGCCCGCCGACTCCTCGGGTAGGTCGCTAAAGGGATGTGGTAACACATCTCTCAGATAGATGATCGTTCTCGACAGAATCCGGCTTATAGGTCCACTCCGAAGGTAGGCTTTTAACGGATGAGTCACAAACCGATGATCGGAGGTATGGAATGAATACCAAGAGATGGCGCACATTTGCTGATATATCTTTCATGTTCATCGGTATAACCCTTATTACGATTGGTCTCGTCTCCTTTCTGATGCCATATCACATAGCTGCTGGTGGAGCAAACGGATTGGCCATAGTCTTAAACAAATTCATAGCCGTTCCCATAGGTATATGGATGCTCATAATAAATGCTGTGCTTTTCACCATAGCATTTCTAACTATAGGTTTCAATTTCAGCGTTAAGACGATAATTTGTACGTTTCTGCTATCCATCGCGGTTCAGATCTTCGATACAGTTATACCCATTCCGAGATATAACGGTGGCGATCTGATGCTCGCCGTTATATTTGGAGATCTCTTAACCGGTATAGGAATGGCGTTTACGTTCTCTGCAAATGCTTCGACAGGAGGAACAGATATAATAGCCAAGATAATGAACAACATACGGGGATATCCTATGGGTAAAACGCTGCTGGTGGCAGATTTCTCCATAGGAGTTGCAAACGTCTTTTCCTATGGAGTAAATATCGCCATGTATTCTCTTTTGGCAGTAATATTGAATGGCTTGATCATAGATTTTGTTATGAGAGGAATGGATGTCTCGAAAGAAGTTCTGATAATTTCCGAAAAGGGACAGGAGATCTCTACGATGATCTTGCATGACCTGCGAAGAGGTGTAACCCAATTGGAAGCGATTGGGGGATATACCGGCGAAAGACGCCCCATATTGATGACTATAGTGAGACGCAGAGAATTGATGAAATTGCATAGAAGGATAAAAGACATAGATCCATCGGCATTCGTGATCGTGTCTTCTGTAGATGAAGTATTCGGCGAAGGATTCAAGGTTTATTAACTTCCCTATCCTGCTTTTCCAACATATAGAAAAATTGAGAGCACATACGTCCGTAGGAAGAGGAGTTTACCCCTGTCTGAAGGCTTCGTGTTCATCCGTGGCCAATAGCGATCTGAGATATGCTATAATTAGAATTGATATATTCATGTGAGATGATGATTTATGGTTGAAGGTTTAATGAAGAAGGTCCCTCCTCAGAATTTAGACGCTGAACAAGCCCTGTTGGGTGCGATGTTCATAGATCCATCTGTAGTGGCCGATGTGATGGAAATCTGTTCTGTAAACGATTTTTATTCGGAGAGCAATCGATTGATCTTCGAAGCCGTAGAAAGGTTGTACGAAGAAAATAAGGGTGTAGATCCGATAACCGTTATGGATCTGTTGAAAAAGGAAGGGAATTTGGATAAGATAGGTGGTGCCATGTATCTATCGAAACTCGCAGATATCACTCCTACATCTGCGAATGCTGAATATTACGCCCGTATAGTCAGAGATAAATCTATCTTGCGGCACCTTATTAGTACAGGTTCTCGTATAGTGGAAAGTGCTTATGAAGAACGGGATGTTGAAGATATCCTGGACGATGCGGAAAAGGCTATCATGGCTATAGGTGAACAGAGGATGACGAGGAGCTATGAAAGTATCAGCACCATAGTCCATAGAACGTTTGAAAATATTGAAAACGTAAAGATACAACATCAATCTCCTGACGAACATGGCATATACGTTTCCGGTATTCCTACGGGATTTCCTTCTCTGGATGCTATGACCGCGGGTTTCCACAAGTCCGATCTCGTTATAATAGCTGCAAGGCCATCTGTTGGAAAAACGGCGCTCGCCATAAATATGGTAAAAGAAATGACGTTAAAACACAATATTGCTGTTGCCTTCTTCAGTCTTGAGATGACAAAGGAACAACTGGCGCAGCGATTACTCTGTTCACAGGGAAGTGTAGACCTCAAGAAGATAAGAGCAGGATATTTGAGTGATGATGAGTGGGGTAGATTAACCAATGCTGCGAGTCAATTTTATAATGTCCATCTCGTAGTGGATGACACACCAGGAATAGACATTAGGGAATTGAGGGCAAAGACAAGGAGAATAAAGAAGGAATATGGTTTAGATCTTTTGGTCGTGGATTATCTACAACTCATGAGAACGAGGGCTCCTAAAGAAAACAGACAGCAAGAGGTGTCGGAGATCTCGCGTTCTCTGAAGATACTGGCACGGGAATTGGGCATATGCGTGATAGCCATCTCACAGCTTTCCAGAGCGGTGGAACAGAGAGAAAGCAGGCGTCCGAGATTGAGTGATCTGCGAGAATCTGGAGCCATAGAACAAGATGCAGACCTCGTTATGTTTTTATATCGTCACGGTTATGAAAAGGACAGTAAGCGGGACAAAGATGAGATGAATGGGATAGATAATAAGCCAGATGAAACGGAACTCATAATAGGTAAGCAGCGTAATGGCCCCGTTGGAACGATAAAACTTCTGTTTGTTAAACCTTATGCCACATTTTATGAACCCGACTACTATCATTCCCACATATTGCCTTCAGAAACTAAAGGTGCCGAAGAGGAGGAATTCGATTTTTGAATGCAAAGAGCGTTGAATCCATCCCTCTTTCTAAGGGTTGGAGATTCAGGCCATTGGCAGAAAAAGAAAATCCTCTCGATGACTTTGACAACTGGCAAAGGTGTGATCTACCTTTTCAATGGCAGACAGATGAAAAATTCCGTGATTACCTTGGAAAAGGATTATACGTCAAGAATTTTTCTTTGAAGAAAGAAGCAAATGCGAAGTATGAACTTCACATAAAGGGTATCTTCTATTATTACGACGTCTATTTGAACTCCAATATGATCGATAGTAGAGAGGGTTACTTCTCCCCTTTTATAGCAGATGTCACGAAAGAGATAGTGGATGGTGAAAATGAGATAAGGCTTGTCGTGAATTGCCCACCCGAGTCTGATAAAAAGGGTAAGAGACTCATAACAGGAGTTTTCTCCCATTGGGATTGTCTCGATGAAACCTTAAATCCAGCTGGAATATGGGGAGGTATAGAGTTGAAGGTTATCTCTTCTCCAGTCATCATAAAGGATTTTAAGGTATTTCTCTCAGATCCCGAAGAAAGGAGCATACATATCAAGGCCGATATCGAGAGTAGGGATGCAAGACGAGATGTTACGCTTACGTTGAGACTGATCCCTCACAATTTTAAAGGCGAGGATATGGAATATTCTTTCGTTATAAGGCTATCGAAGGGAATAACCGAGTTCGAAAGGGATATTCCTGTCAAAAAATTGAGATTGTGGTGGCCATATGAATTGGGTTTTCCCGCCTTATATGACGTGTCTTTTTCAGTAAATACTGGAGATGGAATATCCACACAAAAAACATCGAGGACAGGCTTTCGTACAGTCGCAGTTGATAACTACATATTTCGCATTAACGGTCAACGGCTTTTCATAAGAGGTTCGAATATACCACCAATAGAGCCATTTCTAAGTGAGGTTTCGCCAGAAAAAGTTGGGAAGGTACTAAAGCTTGCCAAAGACACCCATATGAATATGTTGCGCGTTCATGCCCACATCGACCATCCGATCCTCTATGAACTGGCTGATGAAATGGGAATACTTTTGTGGCAAGACTTTCCACTGCAATGGCTTTACGATAGATCCATATTACCCGAGGCAGAGAAACAGGCAGTGGATATGGTTGCACTACTATTCCCACATCCGTCTGTAGTCGTTTGGTGTATGCACAATGAACCCATTTACATTATGGATACGAAGGCGAAAGGTTCATTCATCGAGAAAATACGTCTTCTATTCTCCATTCTTGTATGGTCATGGAATAGGGATGTGATGGACAAAAAGCTTGCATTGATCGTTAGAAAGATGGATGATACCAGATTTGTAAATCCCTCATCTGGAACGTTTGGATTCTTCAGAAGAACGACAGACACGCATCTCTACTTTGGCTGGTATTACGGGAAGTTGAACAAACTCGATAAGTTTATGAGGGTATTTCCTTCAAGTATAAAGTTCGTTACAGAATTCGGGGCACAATCCTTCCCCAACTACGAAACATCGAAAAAATATCTACCAGATGATCCTTCCAAAATAGACTGGCATTTCGTAGAAACTCATTATCTCGCTCAACGTAGATTACTGAATAGATGGGTAGGAATAGATGAATGTGAGATGCTCGAAGATATGGTAGAAAGGACCCAGTCTTATCAAGCTGAGTTGAATAGGTACTATATAGATAGATTAAGGGTTCATAAATATAGACCATGTGGTGGCTTTTTGACTTTTATGCTATTCGATTCTCACTTCGCCATAAGCTGGTCCGTTGTCGATAACGAACTTGTCCCCAAGACTTCTTACAAAGCTCTCAAGGATGCTTTAAACCCGGTATATGCGTTCGCCTTGCTCGATCCATTTAAGCAGTATCCGAGAAGATTCGAACTTCCTATATACGCTGTAAATGATTCTCCAAAGGCCCTTCCTCGTATAGGGATCGAAGTAAGGGTTGAAGATGAGAGAAGAAGGGAGATAATGAAAGATGTGATATACACGGCACTTGAGCCTGATTCCCCTGTAAAAACCGTGGGTAATTATTCTTTGAACTTCGGAGAACGTGGGAAGTATACCATCTTCTTGAGATTGAGATACGATAACGAAGTCCTCGATAACTGCTACAGTGTGAGGATCAGATGAACTACTGAAGTAATTCACTACTTTATCTATTTTCCTCTTTCTGCATGGGTATAATACACAAAAACTCGAGAGGTTCTTCCTCGACATTCTTAAACTGATGAAGCTCATTTGGGGATATAAAGACAAAATCTCCTGGTTTTAATTCTTTTTCACCGTCTTCGGTCTTCAGGATACCCCTTCCTTTGAGGATAAAACTCTCATGTTCCCAGGGATGTCTATGTAAAGGGGTAAATCCATCTTTTTCGATCGTGAAATACCGCATTATGAAATTCGGTGCTCCTTCTCTTTTTCCTATCAAGACGCGTTTCTTGGTGAACTTGATGGTATCCCCGTTGTGGAGATCTTCCTGTGGTACACCCGAGTAATGTGCTACATATACCATCTCAAAAACCTCCGATCACCTTCGTTCATATACGTTTGATTACCAATTATATCATGAACTCCATAGACCTTCTCACACTTCTATACCTGCTTTTATCTTTTCTCTTATATTTTTCACGAATTCCAGCAGAAAGTGTATGTTATGAATTGTCAAGAGCATCATTCCAAGCACTTCGTTGCATCTGAAAAGGTGATGTATGTACGCCCTGCTGTAGTTTTTACACACGTAGCAATTGCAATTCGGATCCAACGGTGATTCATCGAATCGGAATCGTGCATTTCTCAATCTCAGATTCCCCTCAGATGTCATGGCCATAGCATGCCTTGCAAGCCGTGTTGGAAGAACACAGTCGAACATATCGATCCCTCTTTTCACTGCTTCTACTATCATATCCGGTGTCCCCACTCCCATTAAATAAATAGGCTTATCCGAAGGTAACAGGGGAACAACCGTATCCAATATAGAGTATGTAACCTCCTTTGGTTCGCCAACACTCAACCCACCGATTCCGTAACCATCGAAGTCCAGCCCGACTATCCCCTCTGTACTTCTTATCCTGAGGTCTTCATATACCCCACCCTGTACTATACCGAATAGTAATTGATCCTCCAAGTTATGGGATTCCTTACATCTCTTGGCCCATTTGTAGGTACGTGCCGTGGCCTCTGCGGTGGTCATATAATCTGAGTTGGCATCTATACATTCGTCGAATGCCATCGCTATATCCGATTTCAGGATCATCTGGATTTCCATTGCCTTCTCGGGTGTTAAAAAATGCCTCGAACCATCTATATGAGATTTGAATTCTACCCCCTCATCCGTTACCTTGTTCAATCTACCTAAGCTAAAGACTTGAAAACCTCCACTGTCAGTCAATATGGGAAGATGCCAATTCATGAAATTGTGGATACCCCCAAAGTGTTTTATCACTTCCATGCCAGGCCTCAAATAGAGATGATAGGTGTTCGTGAGGATGATCTGAGCACCAAGCTCTTTCAATCTGCCTTGTTCTATCGATTTCACCGTTCCATTGGTACCAACAGGCATAAAAACTGGGGTTTGAACTACCCCATGTGTCAATATCAACTTACCGTATCTCGCCCTTGAATGTCTGTCTTCCGCTATTACCTCGAACCTTGAATTAGACATTCCTTCAGTTTAACCAGTTTCACACCTCTTTTTTTCGCTTCGTCAACTGCACGAATTATCGCATCATAGGTATTGATCCTTGGATGCCCTATTATCACTGCGTATCCTCTCTTTATGGCAAGCGTAATTGCCTTATCGAAGTACATGTTTTCCCAGCGAAGTTCGCTGTAATAATCGGAAAAATAATCTCTTCTCTGGGTTGGTATTCCTAATTTCAAAGCCAATGGATAGCCAACGGACTTGGCGGTGGTAAAAGAATCTAAATAAAACATACCATCTTTTAAGGCCTGTTTTAAGATGATGGACATGGGAGTCGAATATTGTGTCATCTTGGAACCCATATGATTGTTAAAACCAATAAACCCAGGAAATGCAACTCTGATCTTTTCAAAGGTACTCACAAGTGTTGTGGCATCCATATCGGGTTTCAACTCTACTTTTTCTTGATTCGGCACATTGTTCAACGGCTCCATTGGAACATGAATGATCGCTTCCTTATGATAGAAACGAGCCAATTCTATATCTCTTGTGGCATAGGGAGTGAATGGAATTATCGAAATGGTAAGGGGTACATTTAATTTCAGAAACTTCTCGTCTCCTTCTTTATGATAGCCAAAATCATCTATAACGATCGCGAGTTTTGGGTAATATACCAATTCGATCTCCATACTACCCTTTCTAATCGTTAAATTCATCTGATTTCCATTTATCACTTTCTTCCCTACAAATCCAATACCGGTAAATCTTTTCTCAATACTTTCAAACTCCGTGGGACTTAAAGCCGATATCCAAACCTCGATCTTATCCCATGAATATCGAATGTTAAATCTCGATTCCGGTATTCCTTTTTCTAATCGCATTTGATTTATCCACTCGAGCAGTTTTAAGTAAGTTTGAAATGTTATCATCTGTCTAAAGATGGGAAGAATATCTCTTTCAAATTTTACGATGGGATTCACAGAATTTTCAGAAGCATACGAAACATTCATTATCACTTCATAGGTTGCAGCAGACGAGCTTGAAGATATGATAATAGACATAAGTACAACAGCCAATATCACTGCTATCGCAAGTGTGGTGATCAATACAGTTTTTTCTAAGTCTATTCCTCTCCCGAACAACTCATGCAGCATCTTTCTGAGTATGAGATATCTTTTCTTTCAATATATCGAGGGCTTTTCGGAGTTGTATATCTGTCTTAAGATCGACATTGGCCTTCTCACTCGTCAAATTTCTACCCTCTTCTATCGCCTTTGCATTTTCAACAGAAGTTGCCGTTTGAGTTGCCTCTTCGGTTTGATGAACGACTACATCAGGCATTATACCTTTTCCATGAATATCCTTACCACTTGGAGTAAAATAATGCGCTACAGTCAGCCAGATCTCTCCCCCATTAGAAAGTTTTATAGGGCTCTGAACACTTCCCTTTCCAAATGTCTTTTCACCGACCAGCGTAGCTATGTGATGATCTTTTAACGCACCCGACACTATCTCCGCTGCACTTGCGCTACCACCATTTACCAGTACAACCATAGGAAGATCGGGATAAGAATTTCCATGCGATCTATAGGTATCTTCATAACCATTCCTATCTTTAACACTGACTATAACGTTGCCAACATCTATGAAATCCGAGGCCACATCTATTGCCGAACTCAAAAGTCCACCCGGATTATTTCTCAAATCGAGTATTATACCTTTTATATCTTGCGCGTATAATACCTTCAATTCCCTTGCCAGGTCCGATGCCGTGGGTCCACTGAATTGAGTCAATCTCACGTAACCAACATTGCCTAAGTCGGTTGGAATGATCGTATACTTCACGGTTTTTAGCTTTATCACTTTCCTTGTAATGGTAAATTTCAAAGGCTGTCTATTGCCTTTTCTCAGCACTTCAATGGTAACCTTCGTTCCACTCTTGCCTCTTAACCTGTTCACAGCTTCTAAGTATGTCATCTGATCTACAGGGCTTGCATCTATGGTTATTATGATATCGCCCGGCTTAATACCTGCATAGAAAGCAGGAGTATCATCCATAGGAGATATTACTTTTAGAAAACCATTGTGGGTATACGTAACCTCTATACCGAGCCCCCCATACTCTGCCTTCGTTTGAATGCTCATCTCCACAGACTCCTGCGGATCGAAGTAATGAGAAAATGGATCTCCAAGTCCTCTAACCAAACCTCTTATCGATTCATTCACGAGCGAATCTACATTGATATCTTTTTGATAATATTCCGATATTATGTATTGAAGTGCCTGAAAAAAAGGTTGGAACTTTTCATATATCTTATCGCTACTATCCTTTGTCCCTCCACTAACAGCAGAAGAAAATACCATAATGAAAATAAGAAATACAACCAGAAAACGATATTTTTTCATCAAACCAACAGCTTCCAAGTAACTTGGATAGCTTCCTCCTTTCTTGAATTCCAATGTTGTAAATATCATACCATATTTTCCATCCTATTAAAAGTTGTTTCGACTGTATAATAAAAAAGTTGATGAAGTGATTGAGGTGAAGGCTTATCTCCGACGCAATACCCCTGTAAGTCGAACAACACTGTTTCACTTACACAACGATGTACACCACTAAACTCTATGAGGTAGGGATATCTTGATGTGCGAGTGTTGTAAGTGGTTGTGAAGCAAACCTATCGTTGTCTCGAGGCAGGTGTGAGTGTACCCTATGCTCGATTCGGTTGGTTTTGTAGGATTATGATGTGTGATCTGTTCAGGGATGGTGCAGGCATTTATCACTCGTTCACTATGCCTTGCAACACCCTTCACAGATCACACACTCATAATATGGACGCTCACAACAGCCTCTCAACAACGATTTACTGAGAAAGAAATAGTGGGGCCGAGCAACATCATCACTTACACAACGATGTACACCACTAAACTCTATGAGGTAGG
>WFSK01000090.1 GCA_015486095.1 Thermotogae bacterium | reverse complement strand
CCATTGAAGATTGTGAAAAGGTATCTATTGCAATAGATCCGATAGTAGAATCTAAGATGCAAGGATTCAATGGTAAATATCAGTTTGAGGTATCTTCTCCAGGTGCGAATAGGAGATTGAGAGATTTCCAGGATTTCATCAGATTTTCTGGAAGATTTGTGAAGATCAAAACGCGTGAATTGGTAAATGGAAGGAAGACCTTTAGAGGATACATAACCAACTGTGATCCTGCAACGGAAACTTTTGAGTTAGAAGTGAAAGATGGTTCTGAAAAGCTTAACTTAAGGTATTCTGATGTTTCAAAAGCACATCTGGAGATAGACATGGGAGAGGTGAAGAAATCATGAATCTCAATCTTATTGAAGCTATAGAGCAAATAGAAGAAGAGAAACATATCCCAAAGGAAGAACTTCTGCAGATGATAGAAGCTGCCTTGCTATCGGCATATCGTAAGAATTTTGGTTATTCTCGAAATGTGGAGATAAAGATCGATAGGTTGAGTGGAGATATCAGTATATATCAATTGTTAAATGTTGTAGAAGAGGTGAAAGAGCCGGATACAGAGATAAGTTATGGAGATGCTCATCTCATAGATCCCAATGTCAACGTTGGGGATACCATAAAGAAAAGAATAGATGTATCTGCATTCAAACGGATTGCCGCTCAAACGGCAAAACAGGTACTTATTCAACGATTACGTGAGGTTGAAAAGCAAATGCTATTTGAGGAATATTCGAACTTCGTTGGTAAACTCGTTACGGCTGAGATCATTCGCGTAACTTCCAACAGAATAGACGTAAGAGTGGGTAGATTGGAAACTCATCTCTTGAAGAAATCTCAATTGCCCGGTGATGCGACCTCGAAGCGGAATAGGTTGAAGGTATATGTTCAGGATATCATAAAGAACAGCAAAGGTCCATTGTTAATCGTGAGTAGGACACATCCAAAGCTGGTAGAAAAACTCTTCGAGTTGGAGATTCCTGAAGTAGAAGAAGGAATAGTAAAGATAATGGGAATAGCTCGGGAACCAGGGTATAGATCGAAAGTTGCAGTAATGTCGACGAATTCGGATGTTGATCCCATAGGAGCCTGTATTGGAGAACGTGGCTCAAGAATATTCAATGTAACACGTGAATTGAATGGGGAAAAGATCGATTTAGTCAAGTATTCACCTGATCCAGTAAAATATGTATCCAGTGCCCTTTCTCCCGCAAGGATCATCGAGGTACAGGTATTGAATGAGGAAAATCGCGAAATGAGGGTAATAGTACCGCCCAATCAGCTTTCGCTTGCTATAGGAAAGCAAGGACAAAATGTAAGATTGGCAGTGAAACTAACGGGATGGAAAATAGATATAAAACCTTTGGAAATCGAGTAAGTGGTTATCTCTCGAAAGGAGTTTAGATAGATGGGAAAGCGTTATAGAGTATACGAGTTAGCTAGGAAATTAGGTATACCCAGTAAAGATCTTGTGGAACATCTCAAAGATTTAGGCGAAGATGTGAAAAGCCATATGAGCACACTCGATGAGAGCGTATCAGATATCGTTTTAGAAACTTTCAGAGAAGATCGGAATCCTGAGCAAAAAGTGAAGAGATTGAAGAAAGTAACTTTACCAGCGACTGGTATAACCGTTTCTAATCTGGCTAAAAAGATCGATGTAGATGAAAAAGAACTCATATCAAAATTATCCGAAGTATTAAATTGCTCTCTTTCATCTAACACATTTCTGAAACCTGATACGCTTATTACGAAATTAAATCTTGCTTTACCTGATATCGAAATAGCTTTCGATACCACAGGGTTGAGTGAATTTGCAAAGAGATACATCACATTGTATGAAGAACATCCTGAGGAATTGGTGAATCGTCCCCCTGTTGTTACAGTAATGGGACACGTAGACCATGGTAAGACTACCCTTTTGGATACGATCAGGAGTACGAACGTAGCTGAAAAAGAAGCGGGGGGTATAACTCAATCCATAGGGGCGTATCAAATAACTTTTAGGGACAAGAAGATCACTTTTGTAGACACTCCTGGGCATGAAGCGTTTACGAAGATGCGAGCACGTGGTGCCCAGGTAACGGATATCGTTGTCCTATTAGTTGCGGCGGATGATGGAGTGATGCCTCAAACTATCGAAGCTTACGATCACGCGAGAGCTGCTGGGGTCCCAATAATAATTGCTATCAATAAGATAGATAAACAAGATGCCGATGTAGAAACAACGAAGAGGCAGATCGTAGAAAAACTCGGATTAGTTCCTGAAGAATGGGGAGGAAACACGATATTCGTTCCAATAAGTGCAAAACTCGGAAAGGGTATCGATGAGTTACTCGAAATGATCCTTTTAATAGCCGATATGGAAGATATAAAGTGTTATCCGAAAGGCCTGGCTCGAGGCATCATATTGGAATCCAAGCTCGATAAAACGCGAGGACCAGTGGCCACTGTAATAATAAAAGATGGTATTTTAAAAGT
>WFSK01000089.1 GCA_015486095.1 Thermotogae bacterium | reverse complement strand
GCTAAGGCCTGTGCGTGTACGTTGGCGATCAGTCCTGTACCAACGATCCCAAACCTTACTTTATCCATCTTCCAATTCAATGATAAACCCCCTACCGATCCTCAACTTTGGGCGTAGCCGAAACCATATATTCTGGGGACCCTTTTCATATAATCTCTGTATGCATCATCAAACTTCTTTACATCTCTCTTTTCTTCTTCTATTATAGCAAAATACAATAGAATGATTAATATCGCACCAACGATCAAGCTGATCCAGTGTTGTGAAATCATGACCAATGCAGAGATTATCAGTCCCTTCTGCCAGTCGTTAATGCAAATTTTGTATTTTTCTGGTATAATACGTATTTGGAAGGTGATATGATGAGGGTATTGGTAAGCGGGGGTGGAACTGGGGGACATTTCTATCCTGCGCTTGCAATTGCAAGATGTTTCAAGCGAGAAAAAGGTGCAGAAATACTTTACGTTGGAGGAAAACGTGGGGTGGAATATCGCTTCAATTGGAAAAACGAAGGTATAAAACATGTTCATTTAAACCTAAGGGGTATAGATAGGAGAATATTTGCGATATGGAATATTCATGCCCTCTTTGAAATGCTTGTCGCATTTTTCAAATCGTTTACCATTATCTCTGAATTTAAACCAGACATAGTCATTGGAACAGGGGGATATGTGTGTGGTCCTGTGCTATTGGCAGCGTATATGATGCGAAAAAGAGTCTACATTCAGGAGCAAAACGTGTATCCTGGTTTAACTACTCGCCTTCTATCCCCCTTTATGAGGAAAACTTTCTTGGCATTCGAAGAGAGTGTGAGATATTTACCAGCAAGTGCAAGAAAGAAGTGCGTTGTTGTTGGTAATCCTGTTAGAGATGAGTTTTTCGAGGAAAGAAATAAAGGTAATATATATCGTAAACTTGGGCTTGATAGGAATAAATTCACTATCCTCGTCTTTGGGGGTAGCAAGGGGGCAAAGGCAATAAATGATATTATGTTGAATGCATATTCCATATTCGATAGAGAAGCAGATGAAGTTCCACAGTTTGTACATATAACCGGGATTGATGAATATTCTTCATTTTCCAAGCATCTTAAACTGAATCGGTTAAAAGTGAAAGTTATGCCATATTTCGATGCGATATACGATCTATACGCGATCGCCGACCTTGCCATATGTAGATCAGGAGCCTTAACGTTAAGTGAGATCGTGGCGGCAGGAGTTCCTGCGATCTTTATTCCATATCCGTATGCTGCTGAACATCATCAGGAGTATAATGCCTTATCATTGGCCCGGCGAGGTGCAGGTTTGATGGTAAAGGAAGAAGAACTGAATACTCAACTTCTGGTAGAATCTATAAGAATTCTTAAGAGGAATGAGGCTAAGAGAAACAGAATAAGAGATAAGTTGCGAGAATTCAAGGTTACAAGGGCTTACGAAATAATAAAAGAAATAGTAGGAGATAAACCATGAAAGTACATATGATCGGTATAGGTGGAGTAGGCATGAGTTCTTTGGCTTTATATCTCCGTTATCTCGGATATGAAGTCAAAGGTTCTAACGATGTACAGAATTCCAAGACACGTCTTTTAAAAAAGAAAGGAATAGATGTAAAGATAGGGCATCTATCTGAGAACATCGAGCAAGGCACTTCTCTCGTGATAATTTCAAGTGCCATCCCAGAGTCGAACGTAGAATTGTTGGAAGCCAGACATCGAAAAATAAGGGTTAGGAAAAGGATGGAGGTCCTCAATGAGATAATCGATGCAAATCCCAAAAGTATTGGTATAACTGGCACACATGGCAAGACGACTACAACCGCCATGATAGGTAAAATTCTGGTAGATGCAGGCTATGATCCTACTGTATCTATTGGAGGGGAATTGGAAGATTTTGGAGGAAATATAAGGATCGGAAAAGGAGTATTTTTTGTATCAGAAGTGGATGAAAGTGATGGCTACTTTGAACAAACGCATCCTGGCATTTCTGTGATAACTAATGTGGATAGGGATCATTTGGAAAATTACAAAGAAGACATGAGAAAATTGGTTCATTCCTTCAAATGTTATGCAGAAAATGCTAAGGATTTCACCGTGCTAAGTCTTCCGATCTTTACAACAGAAATACAGATAAAAAGAGGAAAGATAATAACCTTTTCTGTTTCCGAACCTTCTGCCGATTATTACTCCCATGAAGTAAAGCTCAAAGGCTTTGGTTCTACCTTTGATGTTTATGAGAAAAAGGAAAAGGCAGCAAAGATCTCGCTTTCCATCCCGGGCATTCATAATGTGAGTAATGCACTGGGTGCAATAGCAGTATGTAGAAGATTGGGGATAGATTTTGTTACGATTAAAGATAGTTTAAAAGCATTCAAAGGAGTAAAAAGAAGGTTTGATATTCTCTATTCCGATGATAAGCACAACATTTATGTTGTAGATGATTATGCCCATCACCCTACACAAATGGAGAAGAATCTATCGACCATTAAGGAGATATTTAAGGGAAGGATAGTCGTTATATTCCAACCCCATCGTTACACGAGATTGGTAAGGGAAAATGGAAATTTTACTCGTGCGTTGATGAAGGCTGATAAGGTCTATGTAACAGATGTCTATGCTGCCTCCGAAAAACCAATTGAGGGAGTAAGTTCAG
>WFSK01000088.1 GCA_015486095.1 Thermotogae bacterium | reverse complement strand
GAGATGTGTATAAGAGACAGATATCACACCTATTCTGACAATCAAATTTCGTATCCTCAGAAAGCCTCGATACACGAGGGATTTAAGCCCCCAAATTTTGTGCATTTTCAACATGTTGGCATTTTCGACCCAAAACAGTGCACCCCATGTGTTAAAATGTACATAAAAGGATATCGAGAGGCTGGGGAAATCGCTATGTATAAAACTGTCCCTGAGGTCGCGAAGATCTTGTTCACTTACGGTATATCATATTCGAAACCGTTTTTGAACTATGCCATTGAAAGAGGAAAAGGCGCAAGAGAATACAGAAGCTGGAAGTACTACTTTTCCTCGCTGAAGTACGAACATAATGGAGACTATAAAAAGTCTCTCGAAGAAGTAGAGAAAGGATTGAGAAGATGTCGTTCAAAAACATTGTATTATTTGTCACTTGCTCAAAAACTCTCTATCCTTAGTCATCTGAAGAAAACAGAAGGGAAAGGTTTGTACGAGAGACTTCGAACCGATCTTCCAAAGATTCCCATACTTGTACGCAACATCGTTGTTCCTATCCTGTTGAATTACTGCTCACTTACTCTTTACGATACCTATAAATGTCTTGGAAAGTTCAGGAGCGAGTTGTATCAAATGGATAAGCTTACAGCAACTTTCATATCATTGAGTAAAGCAAGATATGACGTTAAACAGGGAAATATAGCATTGGGAATATCGAATTACATCAAGGGTTTAAAGATAGCAAAAGCGATTCCTCATCCTTCTGGTATACTTTATTGTTTGAATGACATCGCCTGGTACATAAGGGAAAGACATCCTCTGATATCTCTGAAGTTTGCTGAACAAGCCGCATATTGGGCAGGATATTACTACGAAGGTGCCATGATATTTTATGTTCTGGATACGCTCTCTGTTGTTCAAAAAATGTCCCATTCTCCTGAATTGCAGAAAACCGCAAGGCTCATCTTTTCACTCTTTCAAGAATTACCATCAGGTGAGGGTTATGGAACATATCGGCATTACGAGTCTGCCATAAAGGAATTGAAAACACTTGTTATCGATCCGAATGTATCTTCATATATCGTTACAGAAGAACTTCGAAGTTGGTTGGGAAAGAACATCAAATCCATAAAATCTTCATCGAGGTTAGTAGGGATCACCAGAGATAATCTGAGTAATCTATTGAATGGTAAAACCAAGACCGTGTATGGTAAAACATTGAGAAAGCTCATAATCGGTCTTGATCTTAAGGTGGATATTCTAACCAGCCCGAAGCCCGTTGTTTCAGAGTGGTTGAAGATCGGTATCGATAGGGATTTTAAGTATTCTATTGAGACATTGAGGGATTACTCCCCTGAAAAGAGAAGTGTACTGCTCATTTCAACATATGCTTCTGAATTGGGCAGAGATGATGCTTTGAAATCACTTGCCAGAAAAAGAAAGCTTAGAGAAGTAATGAAATTGTGTGTAAATGATCTGAATGGATTTGCCGATGTTATGAAACGAAGATGGGAGACAAAAGAATTCGTGATAGATATGACAAAAGCGCACCCATATGTAGAGGGAAGAAAGGCACTTGTATTGAGTTTTTTGGGAAGATTACCCGTTAAGAGAAGGAAGAGATTCGTAGAGATGTATTGCGATGTATCCGAGGATATAAGGTTGGTAATGGACAGGTTCATCAGAAACTACGTAAGATATGATAGAAAATGGGGAGTAATGGTGAAGATACCATATGAAGAGCTCGAAGTATATACAAAGAGGCTTAGACTCAAACGCACACCGATAGCACTGGCATGGTACGCCATAGAAAAATCCTCGGAGAAGAAAAAGGTATTGGATTTTCTTCATAAGGTAATCTTCCCTTCCAATACGGCTTCTACGACTCGAGGATAGATCATATGTTCTATCCTATGTATTCGCATCTCGAGTGATTCTAAGGTATCATCTGGAAAAATCCTGATAGGTACTTGTTCTATGATCTTACCTGTATCTATTCCTTCATCCACGAAGTGCACTGTAACACCCGTGTACTTCACACCATATTTGAACGCCTTCTCTATGGCATGTGTTCCTGGAAAGGCGGGCAAGAGAGAAGGATGTATGTTCACGATCTTCCCTTTGAAATCCCGAACTGTTTTCGGAGACAATACCTTCATATATCCAGCGAGGATAAGGAGGTCGAAGGAATTTTCATGCAGGAGTTTTCGTACGAATTCTTCGTATTCATCTCTCGATTTGAATTCTCTTAATTCTCTTATGATCGTCTTTATACCTACAGCCTGGGCCTTTTCGATTATCCCACTTCCTCTGACGTCGCTGAACACGAATTTCATTCCAACCGTATTCTTCTCAGAAAAGTAATCATATATGGCTTGAAAGTTCGTCCCGTTACCTGAACCGAATACGATGATCTCCTTCAGCTCTTTTCACCTCACCGATAATAAATGGTTCTTCCCCAAGTTCTTCGAGACATCGTAATACACTTGATACCCCTTCCGATGCCACCACGTAGATGAAACCAATCCCCATGTTGAAGGTCTTCATCATCTCCATCTCATTCATCTCTGCCGCATCCTTGATGATGTCGAAGACCTCTGGTATCTCCCATTGCCTATCTATCACTATTTCCATCCCTTCTGGAATCACCCTTGGCGGATTCTCCACCAGACCTCCTCCAGTTACATGAACTGCCGCATGTACGTATTGGGTTTGTAAAAGATGAAGTGTTTGTCTGACATATAATCGAGTTGGTTTCAACAGAACTTCTATCAGATCTTTACCATTTTTAAGCTTTAACATCGGATCAAGACCATTATCTAACAGTTTCCTCACGAGACTGAATCCATTGGAATGAACCCCTGAGGAGGGCAAAGCGATAAGGACATCACCTTCTTTAACTCTCTCCGGTCCGAGTTTCTTCCCTTTATCTACTAGTCCTAAAACAAATCCGACCAGATCGAATTTCCCGTTGTTATATATGTCGGGCATCTCAGCAGTCTCGCCCCCACCAAGCACACACCCGATCGATGAGAGAGTTTCTTCCAGGCCAACGAAAAACTCCTTCAGATCATAGGTTAAATCCACTCTGCTGATCCCCACATAATCGAGAAACACAAGGGGTTTTGCTCCTACCGTCACTATATCGTTCACATTCATGGCAACGAGATCTTGAGCAGCATACCTCATCGTATGATACCTCTTATGAAGCAAAGCCTTCGTCCCCACACCATCACTTGAAAATACGAGTAAGGGTGAAGGATATTCCTTTACAACATCTTTGATGGGAAAAAGCGAAGCAAAAGGGCCTATATTTCTACTACCAAACATTTTCCTCAAAAATTTCACAAGTTCATTCCCTCGTTCTATACTCACTCCCACATCTTCGTATTTCATCTCTACCTCCTTCCATCGAAACAATGGGTGCAGAACGACTCACTCTCACCGAGTACATCTAACATGCCTTCTAACGATAGGTATCTAACGGAATCCGCACCCGTGTATTCAACGATATCCCTTGATGAGGCAACGAGCTCTTCCCGAATCGGGATATCCACACCCCAAAAACATTCGTATTTTACAGGTGGACTTGCAATGCGAAAATGTATTTCCTTAGCTCCTGCCTCTCTTAACATAGAAACGATCTTCTTCGATGTTGTGCCACGGACTATCGAATCGTCTACGAGAACGATCCTCTTATCCTTAACTACATCAGATACAGCAGAGAGTTTGTTTGCAACACTTTCGTCTCTATTCTGTGGTTTTATAAACGTCCTTCCAACCCATCTATTTCTCATCAAACCCATTTCCAGTGGAATACCTGTATGTTTGCTGAAACCTAATGCTGCCGAAAGTCCGCTATCCATAACGGGAACAATTATATCCGCATCTATCGGGTTTTCTATGGCACATCTTTGCCCAAATTTTTCTCTCACGAGATGAACACTTCTACCAAAGATCCTGCTATCGGGACGGGCAAAATATACGTATTCGAAGACACATTGTCTTTTTACATCATCTGCTATCTTCTCGTAATGAAGGCTTTCAGGAGTTATAACGGCGTAAGAACCATTTTCCATTTCTATCTTCTTTCCTCCCTTTGGAAAGGCAGAATCTTCGCTCGAAAAAAGTCTTATACCATCGCCTTCATACATCCATAAAGGTCTGTAACCTCTTGGGTCCCTTATGGCTACCACCTTATCCTTAAACAGGAATAAAAGGGAATAGGCACCTTTTAGCGTTGAAAAAAGGAATTCTGCAATTTCTTTTGGCCGCCATTCTCCTGGTGGTCTCTTGAATCTCCTCACGAGATAGTGAAATATCAACTCCGTATCGGAATTCGTAAGCATTATGGTACCGTCTCTTTCGAATTCTTCACGGAGCCTCGAGAAACCTTCTATATTACCGTTGTGCGCGATCGCCACCCTCTGGCCGAGGTATTCGAGCATAAGTGGTTGTGCATTCATAACGGTAGAAGATTCACCTGCAGTGGAATACCTAACATGCCCTATACCGAGATCACCTCCAAGTCTATTAAGGACATCCTCGTTGAAGACATCCCTGACTAAACCAAGTCCCTTGCGTGTTATAATTTTGCCTCTATTAGAAACACTAATCCCTGCTGCTTCTTGACCTCTGTGTTGGAGTGCAAACAATCCCCTGTATATTTCAAAGGATATGTTACCGCCTCTCACAAAACCTCCATATATTCCACAATTCTCATGCAAAGTCAATGCAGATCCAACTCCTCTTCAAATGCATTTTCGTATATCTTCGCGAGCATGGGGATCGGCAATTTGAATACCTTGAAATCTGCATCTGTACCCCCCACACTCCCTATTTCTTCAAATGGGATCTCGTCCTCATGTGCCATCCTCTCGAACATTTTACTCTTCGAGTTCGGTATAGAT
>WFSK01000087.1 GCA_015486095.1 Thermotogae bacterium | reverse complement strand
ATGAACTGCTATCGGCACTCCCAAACGAGTCCATAGCCTTTGTATACGCTAAGGTTGGCGAAACAGGCAAAGATAACGTAAAAAGATACTACAAGACGGGATATGGAGCAAAAGTTGAAGTAGACGGTCATTTTCTGAAATCTCTCGGTATCGTTTGGGAGTGCCGATAGCAGTTCATAGATCTCGCTGTTCTTCAACGCTTTTTCGGAGATCCTATTCACGATCTTACCGAATACGTTTTTTAGATATAAGAAACCATTTACGATCTTTTTCGATAAGCCATAACGCTGAGAAATGGATTTTAATTGGTCTTTACTGTAATACTGCATGAGTACATTTAAATATGCAAAGGTCATATTCAATTCTATTCCGTTGGACTTCATAAATCTGGAAAATTCTCTCACTTCCATTAACTCTTCAAACATCTCATCGTTGAAGTACGTATAAGGGAAAATCCACTTCAAGATCTTCAATCTGGACAATTCTCTTATCGCCTCCGGGGCTCTTTCTTCTTTCATTATCTTTTCCATCTCATCTCTTATACGGGCTCCACTTAGCTTTTCTATCAGGCCTTCGTCAGCACTGCTTCTCAACAACTCCAAGGTTTGTGATTCTATCTCGAATCCAAATTTTACTTTGAATCTGACGGCTCTCAAAATACGGGTAGGATCTTCTATAAAACTCAATGTATAAAGAGTCCTTATCAGTTTGTTATCTATGTCCTTTTTGCAATTGAAGAAATCGAGTAATAATCCGAATTCAAGAGGATTCAACTTTATTGCCATTGCATTTATTGTGAAATCACGTCTGTAGAGATCTTTCTTTATCGTACTGGCTTCTACGTTCGGTAATTTTGCAGGTCGATCGTAGTACTCCGTACGCGCAGTTGCTATATCTATCTTAAATCCGTCAGGGAAAGATACTACAGCGGTATGGAATTTCTTATGTTCATATACATATACACGTTCGAAATACAACTTCATCGCTTTTGCAAATCGCAATGCATCTCCTTCCACAACTATGTCTATATCAACACTTGGCTTACCCATAAGGAGATCTCGCACAAATCCTCCAACCACAAAAACGGCCATATTCGTGTCGTTGCCTACATATCCCAGAATTCTCAAGAGATTCGATATTCTCGGTGGGATCAATTTCATCATCAGATCGAGCACGTTATGCTTGAGCATTTTGGGTTCCTCATACATCTTATGCGAACCGGGTGGTAATTTCAAACTGGCATGCAGTCCCCGAAGTAGATCTGTCCTCGTTACTATTCCTACCAATGTCTCGTTTTCCATAACAGGTAATCTGCCAAGTGTGTTATTGACGAGCTTTTCCTTTACATCTGAAAGACTCGTGTTGGGTGTTACGGTTTCAAAATTTTGGTTCATAAAACCTTTAACTGGCCTATCACCGTACCCGTGCTTCAGTGCTTTTTCCACCTCTGCTTTGGTTATTATACCTATGAGTTTATCATGCTCTACAATGGGTAATCCGTTGTAACCAGTTTTATACATCAGCTCATAGGCTTCCTCTATGGTCATATCACCTAAAGCCACTCTAACAGGAGATGACATTATATCTTTAACCTTTATAGCCGGTTTTATACCACCCATTTTAATACTCTCTAATATCTGGCGTTCTATGAAATCCAGATCCACACCAGTTCCATCCTTTATGAAGTACGAAGCAGCTTTTTGATGTCCTCCACCTCCGAATTTCTCAAAAACGCCAGCTAAATCTATATCATTTGTCAAAGTTCTACCCACTACATAGATCCTCTTTCCCATCCTGACTATCGCTACATAGGTATCGTATCCTGTCAATTTCCATAGGTTTGTTACTACCATGTTCAACCCTCCTATGTATTTCGGGATGCTGGCTTTGGAGATCGCTACAACGTAATTAAGCACGTGGTGGACCTTTGTATTCAAGAATAGGGAATTCAGCAACGATTTTTGCTCGAAAGTCAGGTCTACTCTCAGATATTCCGAAATGATGTTCAGGTCTGCTCCAGCAGAAAGGAGGTAACTCACGGCATCCACATCTCGAGGCGTTGTGGTAGGATAGATAAGTGAACCTGTATCCTCGTATATGCCAAGGGCAAAGAGTGTGGCCTGGATGGAAGATATCTTTATACGTTTTTTCTTTATCTCCTCGACGAAGGCTGTAACATTTGCACCTGTTTCGTTCTTATGATAATCGTCTGTTATTATATCTTCTTCTTTTAACAGAGGATGATGGTCATACACGGATACTTTTACATCCTTTCGCTCCAACAGTTCACTAAACCTGCCGATCCTTCTTCGAGAAGAAGTATCCACTATCACTAACTTCGCTATTCTGTTCGTGTCGATCTCATCAAAAGTCTTCATCGGGAAAAAATCTGTATAGATTCTCAGGAAGTCTTCGACGTTCTGATTAAAGTTTCCTGAAGGAACGACTTCATCCCCAATATTTAATTGCTTGGCAGCGAAACAAGATGCAATCCCATCGAAATCGGCATTAGTATGCGTTGTTATTATGGATATCTTTTCCATCGAACCACCACAGCTATTATACCTCATCGATATCTCGATATTAAAACTCTGTCTTTTTCTCCTCGATCATCTTATCTGCCAGAGGTTTTTGTATATAGATGGGTTCTATGCCTTTGGAATCGGAGTACTTTTTCTCTTTAAAGAGTTGCTTTGTCATTGCCACAAGGTTTGAACCATGGAGCTTAGAAGTCCAATTTGGAAGAAGCACTACATTCGATAGATCACTCATATCCTTTTGGAAACCAGGGTCTCCTACCAATATACATTTTACATCATCGAAAGAACACAAACGTGCTTTTATTTTCTTTAGTGGGAGGAAGAATGGGGAATCTATTTCCTTTAGTTTTCCATTCATTGTGGAATATATGGCTCCATAAAAATCATCTTCTCTGGCATTTTCGAGTACACATAATACTGGTATATCTGGGGCATTCATGGCATACAGCGATAATGTGGGTAGGGGTACAATAGGAAGGTTCAGGACCTCACCTATCCCCTTTATAGTGGTTATGGCTACTCTCAATCCTGTAAACGATCCAGGACCTACTCCTACCCCTAAGATATCAACTTCTTTAATGGTGTATTCGATACTCTTGAGGAAGCCATCTATGGTTGGCAACAGACGTTTGGAATGCCTGGCATTCATCTCGATGCTCAGCTCAGCTGAGACCTTCGCATCGTCATCTAAAAAACCCAGAGTTATCCATCTACTCGAACCATCTAAAGCAAAATACTTCATAAATACCTCTACTTTTCGCTCATGTGATTTATGATACTCGCATAGTAACCGGCACCAAAACCATTATCTATATTCACAACTGCTACACCTGGTGTACAACTGTTCAACATAGTTAATAGGGCTGCCAAACCGTTAAAATTAGCTCCATAACCTATACTGGTTGGAACTGCAATTACTGGTTTATCTACTAATCCTCCGACTATGCTGGCTAAGGCCCCTTCCATACCGGCAACGACTATAATGACATTGGCATTGAGCAACTTTTCTTTATTGTCAAGAAGTCTATGGATTCCAGCAACACCAACATCATAGAGTCTTTCAACAGTATTGCCCATAATTTCGGCAGTGATTGCAGCTTCTTCTGCAACTGGCAAATCAGCAGTTCCAGCACTGATTATCAAGATCACCTTCTCAGCCTTTCTACTTCTTTTCTCTCCGATCAACACTATCTTAGCCGTTTTATAGTAGATCGCGTCTTTCCTCATGGCTTTGACAACTTTATAGATACTCTCATCGGCTTTGGTAAGCATGATGAAGTCGCTTCTGTGTGAGAGTTTTTCTACAATTTCCGTTATCTGATCCGATGTTTTCCCTTTGCAGAGTATCACTTCGGGAAATCCCTTCCTCAGATCTCTATGAGTATCTATTTTAGCCAGCCCTATATCTTCATAGGGAAGAGTCTTCAGAATTCTTAAAGCTTCGTCAATCCCAATCTTATCGGTTTTAACTGCTTCTAAGAGTTTTCTGATCTTTTCTTTATCCAACTTCGCTCTTTCTCCTTTAAAGATTCATTCATGCTACCCGTCCTATAACCTTGTATATCCAGAGTAATGTATATATATCCGAGAGATTTGAATTTCTCAACTACCTTCATGGATATATTTTCGTTGAGAAAGATATACATATCGTTTCTCGGGACCTCTATTCGGGCTATATCACCGTGAACTCTAACCCTTAATTGTTTAAGCCCCAAGTCCATCAGGAAGTTTTCTGCAATTTCAACCTTTGAAAGCCCTTCTCTCGTGATCTCAGTACCATATGGAAACCTTGTGGCTAAGCATGTGGTAGAAGGCTTATCCCATGTAGATAAATTCATTTCTTTCGATAGGATCCTGATCTCTTCTTTGGTAAATTCCGCTTCCTGTAGAGGGCTTCTTATCCCCAGCTCGGATGCGGCCTTCATACCCGGACGAAAATCCCCCATATCACTGTAATTTGAACCATCGGCTACATAATTCACTTTTTGTTGTGCTGCTAATTCTATCAGTTTGGAGAACAATTCTTTTTTACAGTAATAGCATCTTTCCGGAGGATTAGATATGAAATTTTTGTCATCCAATTCATTTGTTTCGATAACGATATGTTTTACTCCTAATTTT
>WFSK01000086.1 GCA_015486095.1 Thermotogae bacterium | reverse complement strand
TGAATTACGGTGAGCCCACTGGTGATCAATAAGAGAATCAGGGCAAGGATAAAAGTAAACTTGAAGGGTAAGACGTAAGTCATTATCCTTCGAAACAACCTTGCATCGTATGCCTTCCCTGTTATCTCATCCTCATCGAATAGGTTATTCACAAAGGTATTATACAATATTTTCTTTGATCTCAATATGATCTTGTGAATCCAGACCGTGTAAAAACTGAGATATAGTTGTTGCGCTTTCACAACAGCCTTTCAACAACATGCTCGATGCGGTCCGACGTGATACCCCTGTAAGTCAAACAACATTATTTCACTTACATCGACGATGCACATCGAGATATGCCTCCAACCGAATCACTAGGTATTGAAAGGTGTTTTTTACCCTTTAATACTTCCTTGAGTTAGTCCAGCTATTATGTATTTCTGTGCTACCGAAAATACTGCTATGGTTGGCGCCAAGGCTATAACTATTCCTGCAGCAAGAATATTCCATTGAACTCCTGCCTTCGATATTATAGAATACAATCCCACAGGAACAGTATATTTATTCGAAGTGTTTAGAAATAAAACTGCGGTAAAGAGCTCGTTCCAATTATTCACAAAAGAAAAACTCAGGATCGCTGCAAGTCCTGGAAGCATCAGGGGAATAACTACCTTAAATAACGCGAGAAGTCTGGTACATCCATCTATCAAAGCGGCTTCTTCCATATCTTTTGGAATTCTTACGAAAAAAGCCCTTGCCATTATCGTACTAAACGATGCTCCTAAGCCTGTATAGATTATCATTATACTTATCAAATGATTGATCAACTTCAGTTTTGAAAACATCTCGTATTGTGGAACCATTATGAGATAAGAAGGGAGCATCTGGGCGAAAAATAGAAATAAGATGGAAAAGGTCTTGCCTTTGAAATTACTACGCGATAATACGTATCCAGCGAGCATGGCAAAGGTTGTAGAAAAAAGAGATGCCGTTAAAGAAACGATCGAACTATTTATGAAATACCTACCAAAATTCACGAATTCAAAGAGTTTTTTATATCCATACAATGTGGGGTGCGAAGTCCAATATCGTATGGGAAAAGAGTAAACTTCATTTGTAGGCTTAAATGAAGTTAGAACTATCCAATACAGAGGAAATACAGCTATTAATAAGAATATGGAAAGTAGGATGAATCTTATTACTTTGTATCTTCGCTTCTTCATAATCTTACTTCCTTAGATGAGGTTAGCCTCAGGTACATCACAGTATATGCGAGCAAAATAGAGACCATTATAACTCCATACGCCGCTGCCTTGCTGTAATCCGATTCATAGAAAACGGTATTTATCATCCTTACAGAAAGGATCTCGGTAGAACCCCCTGGCCCTCCCCTGGTCATCCCATATATTATATCTGGAAAGTTCATCACCCATATTATTCTTAAAAGTATGGTGCTTACGAGAGTAGGTCTTATGTACGGTATAGTTATTTTGAACAACTTGGTGAAATAACCCGCTCCATCTATAGAAGCAGCCTCATAGAGGGAATTCGGTATAGATTGGAGGGCAGCGAGGATCATTATTGCAAAGAACGGTATACCGTACCATATATTAACCAGTATTACAGAAAACATAGCCATATTGGGACTCGATAAAAAATTTATCCCACTCTTGATCATCCCCAACTTCAAGAGCAGGTCATTCACTATACCGAATTGTCCGTTTAAAAGCCAGGACCATATCAGACCTATGGCAAATCCAGATACTGCCCATGGGTAGAAAACGAAACCCGTAAAGATCCCTCTGCCCTTAAAGGGTTCTCTCATCAAAAGAGCCAATATGAATCCTAATAAAAATTGAAATGTTACGGAGCCTATTATCCATATCAAGGTATTCTTAAGAACACCCAGAAATGTCGAATCGGTAAATATCTCAGTATATTTATCAAAACCAACCCATCTGACGTTTCCGAAAGAATATATGCTGTAGTCCCTAAAAGAAAGAATTATCCCACCAATAGTGGGATAAATTACTATAAACGCTACTACCGACATTACCGGCAGTAGCATTAAATAAACAAAGGTTTTTGATTTAAATTCCATACATCTTTATTTTGCAATTCCAGCTTTTTTCCAGAAGTCTGTCCATTCCTTTAGACATTGATCGATAGATAGTTTACCTAAGAGGACCTGTTGCATCGTCTTTTCCTGATATCCATTCCATTTCCCCCAATACTTATTCGATAACGGATATTGCGTGAATTGATAGTGAACTTTATCGTTGAACATCTCAACCCATCCCTCGAAGACTCCGCTACTGAAATACTTATCCTCTTTGTATATGGACTTCATTATGGGGAGAGCTCCGTAAGCCTTACACCAAAAGGCATTGTTTTTGGGAGAATCCACGAATTTGATGAATTTCCATGCCAGATCCTTGTGTTTCGAATACGTAGGGATCCCCCACCCAACGAATCCGAAAGATGGATAAGCTTTACCTCCTTTTCCAACGGGAAGAGGTGCTGTGCGATATTGTCCGGGTTTAAGCATCGAATTCAACATACCGGTTGTATCGGGATCCTGGAAGAGCAATGGAGTTATTCCAGATACGAAGGAATTGACTTGTTCATCCCAACCCCAGTTTATCGAATCCCTCGGAGCGGTATCTTTGTAAAGCTTAACATAGAATTCTAACCCTTCTTTCGCTCTTGGATCGCTGAATATTATCTTCCCTTCTTTGGTTAAGTACATATTCTCAGGATCTATGTCATCGAAGAAGGATGTTACCACAGCATCGATGAATGAAGTCGGGTATCCCTTTCCTCTAAAATCAAATCCATATTGTTTATCACTGCTAAGAGTAAGTTTCCTTGCATAATCGTACATCTGTTGCATCGTCTTTGGGTAGCCACTTAAACCATATTTTTTAAGGATATCAGGCCTGTAGAACAATGTCTTTGCAAATAATCCATGCGGCATAACATAGGCTATTCCATGATAGGTCTTTGCAGCTTTCATAACTCCATCAACGAAATTACTCTTTTCTGGCCATGCATCTATGTATGGAGCAAGGTCTACCAATTTCCTCATTCCTGCAAGAGTGCTCAGATCCCAATCCCCTATCTCTATTATGTCCAACGGCTGTTCGGTGCTGACCATTAAATTTATCTTTTGATAAGCCGTTTCATATGGAGGAGATATTATATTGATCTTGATCCCGGGATTCTGTTCTTCAAACATGCCCACGAGTTTTTTGAGGGTTGGTGTCCTCCAAGGGCTCGAAAAAGCCTCGATCAAATTCAAAGTTATGACTTTATCTGATGCAAATACAGTCATAACAATCAAGACGAACAGAAAAACTAAAAAAACCTTTTTCATCGTAGCACCTCCCATTTGTTTTAGCAATATTGTTAAAGCATCTATATGTTAACATCAATGAAAATGTCTGTCAAATTTGCGATTCTCTATCTGCAGTTACTCTTGAATTGCCGTAGAAAGAACTTTCAATATGCAATTTTATCCCTCTCTACGCTTATTTTTCAGTAAGACCGAGTTTACCTACTAATTCATCTATCAATGCCGATTGAGCAGGATTTATCTTTCTCTTCGCATCTGAAATGTTAAACCATTCACCCCTATCTATCTCGGGGAATTCTCGTTTTCTGCCAGACTTGGGAGGCCACTCCATCTCAAAAGTATTACTCTTGATCTTATCAGGATCCATATCACCTTCTGATGCCCAGGCATAAACGATCTTGCCACCTCTTTGTTTTATCGGTGTTAATGGGATAAGATCACCACTAAAATCGACGCCCAATTCTTCTCGAAATTCTCGCTTAGCGGTGTCCAAAGGATCCTCATTTTCTGCGATTTCTCCCTTGGGAATAGACCAGGCACCCAGATCCTTTTTAGCCCAGAATGGGCCTCCAGGATGAACTAAGAATACCTCCAAAATTCCACCTTTAAATCGATATAGAAGGATACCAGCACTTTTCTTTGCCATTAAACGATCTCTTCCCTTCTACCGATCGAGCTAATAAACATCATTGAAGCTCACCACCTGAGTATAACACACATCTCACGAAATGCCCCTCACTCACCTTCACCATATCAGGGAGTTTTTCCCTACACTTTGGTTTTGCAAAAGGACATCTTGGCTCAAAGGGACAGCCACTCGGGAGTTCTGTAAGGTCAGGCACTTCACCTCCTATATCTATCTCTTCGGGCTTTAATCCCGATTCTGGCTTGGGAGCAGCTTTCCTCAGCAACTGCGTATAAGGATGTTTAGGTTCGTTTATAACTTCGTCGGCTGGTCCTATCTCAACGAGATGACCGGCGTACATTATCGCTATCCTATCAGACATGTAATGCGCTGCCGCTAAATCATGTGTTATGAAGAGATACGAAATGTCTTCTCTTTCCTTTAGATCCAACATGAGGTTCATTATATCCAGTCTAATAGAAACGTCCAACATGGATGTCGGTTCATCTGCCAATATGAGTTGGGGTCTTACCGCCAATGCTCGTGCTATCCCTACTCTTTGACGCTCTCCCCCGGAGAGTTCATACGGATACTTATCGATGTATTTCTCCGCCGGTGCCAATCCACATATCTCAAGCAGTTCTTTTACACGTTCTTTTCTCCCATTTCCATCCACGATCTCATGTACTTTTAATGGCCTCTCGAGTGTGTATCCCACCGTATGTAGAGGATTCAACGATGAAAATGGGTCCTGGAATATCATTTGAACATGTTTCCTGTAATCTAAAAGTGCCTTGCGATTCATTCTTTTCGGTATTTCCCTTCCATTCAAGATGATCCTTCCAGACGTAGGTTCATACAACCTCGCCACTACCCTGGCAACCGTAGTCTTTCCGGATCCTGACTCTCCAACGAGTCCCACTACTTCCTTCTTCCCTATATCAATATCTATTCCATTAACGGCATGAACTACCCTGGCATGTGTGAACCTTCCTATTCTAAACTCTTTTACCAGTTTCTCGATCTCAACTACCGTCTTATTCTTCGTCTCGATTTGCTCTGTATCCATCTTTCTCACCAGCTTCATCATATAAATGGCATGCCACCGTATGATTCGGTTCTATCTCTACGAGTTCTGGCTTCACTCGATCGCATACTCCCTTTATCCGTTTTGGACATCTTTCGTAGAATGGACATCCTTTTATTTCATGCGAGAGGTCCGGAGGACGTCCGGCTATTCCATGCAATCTCTTCTTCTTTCCAACGAGCGGAGGAAACGAATTCATCAACCCATACGTGTACGGGTGAAGGGAATGCCTGTAGAGTACGTTCGACGGTGCCTTTTCAACGATGGAACCCGCATACATGATCGCTATGGTATCACTTATCTCAACCAATAACGATAGGTCATGTGTTATGAATATTATTGAAAATCCGAATTTCTTCCTCAATTCATCTATCTCCTGTAAGATCTTCTTCTGAACCACAACATCCAGGGCCGTCGTCGGTTCATCCATGATTATCATCTTCGGATTGAGTGCGAGTGCCATGGCTATCACAACTCGCTGTTTCATACCTCCTGAGAGCTGATGTGGGTATGCGTTTAAGTACTTCTCAGAAACGTTGACGAGTGCCAGGAGGTCTCTTGCCCTTTTCTCCAAACGACCGTTGTAATCGCTCGTGTGATAGGTTATCGCATCGAGGATCTGGTCCTTAACCTTCATCACGGGGTTTAATACGTTCATCGAAGCTTGAAAGACTATCGAGAAGTCTTTCCATCTTATCTTTCTCAGCTCTTCATCATTCATATTTAATAGATCTTTTCCATCGAATTCCACTTTACCCGAGAAGACCTTCCCCGGTGGTAAGAGCATCCTTGTCAGCCCAAATGCGAGTGTCGATTTCCCACATCCAGATTCCCCTGCTATTCCAAGGAATTCTCTTTCCTTTAGTTCGAAGGATACATCACGTACCGCATGCACGATCGTGTGCTTGAGCGTGTAACCGGCATTGAATTTTTCGACCCTCAGAAGTGTCTTCATATCCGATCATTTCCTGAGTCTGGGATTCGTCAATTCATCGACCGCAAAGTTCATCAAGGCAAACGACATACCCAGCAATGCTATGAATAGCCCGGGGACCGCCATCCATGGCCACAAGCCGAAGAGTATTGCCTGGTTGTTTTGCGCCCAATACAGTATCGTACCCCATGATATCGCATTGGAATTACCCAGACCTAAGAACTCCAGGCCTGCCTCACTTAGGACTGCGTATATCGATGCCCCGAAGAAATTCGCCACTATTAGTCCCAACATATTTGGAAATATATCCGCGAATATTATGTGCAATGGCCTTTCTCCCACGACCACAGAGGCATTGACGAAATCCCGATTCTTGAGTGTCAGCATCTGGGAGCGTAGTACCCTCGCCCCCCACGCCCAGCCTGTTATCGATATGACGAAGATTATCGGCCATATGCCTTTGATCGTTATGTACGCCGCCAATATGATTATTAAAGGTAATCCGGGGATCACGAGGAAGATATTTGCTATCGTCATGAGTATATCATCTACAAGCCCTCCGAAATATCCAGCAGTCAATCCTATTACCACAGATAATACCGTAGCAATGAGTCCTGTAGTTATCCCAACGAATAGGGATAATCTCGTCCCCCACACAACCCTCGAGAAGATATCCTGACCTGTCGCCGTTGTCCCGAGCAGGTGTTGTTTAGTTGGTGGCTGGAGAGGGACGAATCCCATGTATGTGGGTGAGTACGGTGCTATGTACGGTGCAAAGATCGCTATGATAACGAAAAACAAAAGTATTCCCAATCCGAATGCCGCCTTTTTGTTCTTCAAGAAGACCAACACGTATTTCATCTACTCACCACCACCTAACCGTACCCTTGGGTCGAGAAATATGTACACCATATCTACGATGAAGTTCGCGGTCAAAACCGCGATCGTTATGAATAAAAAGATCGCTTGCATCAGAGGGTAATCTATGTTCAATACCGATTGATACAGAAGATATCCAACTCCCGGATACGAAAATACGATCTCGGTTAACAATGCACCACTTATGACGAAGCCAAGTGCCATGGCAAATCCTGTGAAACTCGGTAAGATCGCATTCCTCGCTGCATATTTGTATTCGATCACCTGGTCTGGAAGCCCTTTGGCTCGCGCAAACGTCACAAAATCATCCGAGAGTACACTCATCATGTTGTTTCGCATGGTGAGTAACCATCCCCCCGTAGCCGTTATAATTATCGTAGCGCCGGGAAGGAGCGCGTGATACAGGATGGAGCCGATCGATATCCATCCCGTTACATTCCCCCTCGAAGAATAGGCTCCTCCCAACGGAAACCATCCGAGTTTAAATGCGAATACATAATCGATTATAAGTGCAAACCAAAAGTACGGCATGCTGTTTAAAAAAAGCGAAAGAGGTACGATGACACTACTCGAGGGACTATTTCTTCTCCATGAAGTCCTTATTCCTAAGATCGTCCCCAACAAGAACGCGATGACGGTGGATGTTCCAAAGAGCCCTATCGTCCACGGTATGGCCTGGGATAACACTTTAGATACCGTCGATGGATAAAACGAAACGGATATTCCAAACCTTCCCGTTATCATTCTCCCCAGGTAATCCATGTATTGGATCAATATGCTCTGGTGCACGTTTATACCGAATGCTATTTCGAGTGCTTTTATGGCCTGTGGATTTAGACGACCTTGAAATTTCGCTATCATGACCTCAGCCGGATTACCTGGCATTAGCCTTGGAAGTATGAAGTTCATCGTTAATGCTGTCCAAGCCGTTATTAGGAAGAATATGATCCTCTTCGATATGTAGCGCATAAATTCATTCCCCCTATATTTAACTCACATCCTTCATAGCCAAAAATTCCTTGTAGCGCTCGAAGAGGTTTCTGGCCGAAGGCCAAATGGAATTTGGACTCAAGAAATGTGAAAATTCAAAGGTTATCAGTTTATCTACATACGGCTGGACAACATCTATCTTGTATGCGAGTTTTCGCCAATCGATCGGGGGAAATTTGATCGGGACATCTCTATCAAAGGTCTCAACATTTGACCATAGTGTTATCCCGTTATCTTTTGCTATTTTAGCCGTAGCTTTGACAAAATTCTCAAGTTCGAGAAGATTTACCGTCCCATCCTGAAAAGCGCAGTAATCAACAAGGCCCCTGAAGTTTTCAAATATCTCTTCCCATTGACGAACGTGTTCATCAACACTTCGAGGACTTGCATGCTCTCCGTGTATCAGCATTTCATAAACGTTAACTCTTCCAAGAAAATAAGGGGATATGAGGATCGGCAGGTTGGATATCTTTCTTAAATATTCTGCGAGATGGGCATTTAGTTCTATGATCCTCGAGGAGGTATCACCAGTTTCATGTGGAAGGTACCATCCTGCAAAAGATGCATACTTTCCAAATTTATCCCATACCTCATCGATGAACGCAATGTTTATCTCCACCTCTTTTTTCCAATCATTCCTGTACCAAAAATAATTTGAGTCGTACAGTCCGAAGAAAAGCTTCATATTATTGGATTCAGAAAGTTTGAGGAACAAACTCGCAAGGTCCTGATAGACAGGCATGATCTTTCTAAAAGAAGATATGCTCTTTGAAGGAAATATAACCTTTTCCCCCAGGCCAGCTCTGATTATGATAACCGTATCTATTCCAGCCGTACTCATCGTTTTAAATTCGTTTGCCCACTCCCTTTCTCCCCAATTTGAAGACGCTATATCGTACGTGATCTCGTCTAAAAAGGTCCCGGTAATCTTTTTATACATCATTATTCTCCCTTCTTACATTTGAGTTCGAAAGTCCCTTCCAAATTTTCTGTATACATCAAAGGGATGTAAGCACAAATACCAGGGATCTTTACGTAATCTATCCACAAGCCAGTTAATCATCTGCATAGGTTTTATGAGTCTGAGAGTCGATCCTTCACATTTTACCTTACGCATGATCCCAAGTCTTTCCAGTTCTCCGTCGATCCTTTGAAATCGTCTTGGTACTCCCCACCTGTGAAGATATAGCCGTTTTATGATCCTTTTCCCGTGATAATCGATAATCGTCGTATCAGTGGGTTCTCTTTGCATATGATAAGGAACTTCTGCCAATTCTTCAGCCGTATGAATAGTAGTGTTGGATTCCTGATCTACACCTATAAGTAGTATATATCCCCCTTTTTCAGCAAGCCGATAGTAAGGAGAATTCTTGCCGCACGGTGTTATGGAGTTCTCATGACCATTTATCAAAAACGGAACCAAAGGACCGATCCCTGAAACAGAATGAGTTGGATGGAGACTACGCCTCGACTGAGGACGTTTCATAAATTCTGTAGGAATTCTCCCTGTCCAGCATGGCGTCTTCATTACATCAAAAATCGGTGGATTTTGAGGACTATCTGTATCCTTTCCAGTGAGTGTTGGAACTAAAACGGTGCCCTCCTGACCCACAGCCTCCAAAAGTGCATCTATAACGGCATCAGCCCCTCCTTTTACGTATCCAAAACTGCTCAGGGAACTGTGTACCAGAATGCCATCTCCTCGTTTGATGCCCAGCTTTTTTAGTGATAAAGATATATCTTTAAAATCGACCGTGGGCTTCGACATCGCACTTCTTCCTTTCTCGATCGCTAAAATAGATAAGGAAGGAGAGAAGATAAATGTTACTCTCCTTCCCTTATATGCCTGTTATTTCAAATGGATGTTAAGTGCCGTTACACCTATCGTCGGAATCACCCAGGGGGCGCATGAAGTATAGGGGTTCGATTCACTGGGCCATCCAACGAAACGTCGCGTAGAAAATTCCTCAACAACAGGTGTGTAGAAAAGCGGTATGGTTGGCACATCCGTAAGCATTATTCTTTCGATCACAGCCATGGCACGCTTCTGGGCAACTACATCGGAAGTAGTTTCGAAGAGATTAAGCATAGCGTCTGTAACCGGATCTTTCCATCTCTCCCAATTGGTAAGTGCATTTTTACCTATCGGAGCCGTGAATTTGCTGTTCAACATAGCGTTGTAAGCGTAGTAAGGATTAAGGATTCCAAAAGGGCCTGCGATCGCTAAGTCGTACAATCCTGTGTAAAGTGAATTCATATACTGTCCATAGCTCATCTGTTGAACAGCAGCACTCAACCCCACTTTTCTAAGGTTATCGGCGATTATCCCGGCACTCGTGATCCAATCGGTCCATCCAGAAACTACTATGATGTTAAAAGAAAAAGGCTTCCCGGTTTTTGGGTTGATGAAGAATCCAGAGGAGTTCTGCTTAAGACCTAAAGACTTCAGGATTTCGATCGATCTTTGTGGATCGTAGGAGTAAACGAGAGGTTCAAGAGATTTATCAAACCATCTGTCTATGAATTGCGTTTGAAGACCCGTTGGATGAGCAGGTGGTGTATATCCATATTCTCCGATCTTCGCAACTTTCGCCTTGTCTATGGCCATCGAAAGAGCGAGTCTGAATTTTGAAATGTTGAACGGATATTTTGCATTGTTTGGATATAAAAAGACACATCCGGTATGAGGTACCCAGGCATGATTTACTTCAGGATTCTTATCTATGAACATTCTCTTCACATCCGGCATAAACGAACTGGACCAATCTATTTCTCCTTTGATCGTAGCGAGATTATTGGCGTTGTTGGTTCTGAAGATCCTGATCTTCAAACCGTCAACGTAGGGCTTCCCCTTTTGCCAGTAATTTGGATTCTTCCTGTAAGTCTCAACCTGAAGGGCTTGATCGAACTTTTCGAGGATAAATGGCCCCGTACCCACTGGATTTGGGTTCATAAACTTCGGAGGATTCTTGACCCTCGACCATATGTGTTGAGGAACAATAGGTGTTAACCCTCCAATAAACGCGAATTTCGGAACGTTTGGCTTCGAAAATTTGAAGATCACGGTGTAGGATCCTTCGCTCGTTACGGACTCAAGACCACCCGACCAGATACCATTCAAATCCATTTCTGGATGTGCCTTCAGCATGTTAAACGTAAATTCTACATCCTTAGCAGTGAAGGGCACTCCATCCGTCCATTTCACATCCCTTCTCAGGTTAAAAACCAATTCGAGGTTGTTATTCTTCCATTCATACGATGAGGCAAGCCATGGTTTAACGTCTCCGGTGATCGTATTCAAGAACATCAAAGGTTCGAAAATAGTACCTTGGATGCCGTACATAGCACCAGGACTAAATGGATTGTAATTCGGTTGTTGCAATCCTGAAGTAAAACCAAAAACAGGAACCCCGCCGTACTTCACTTCACCTACGACAAAAATTCCCGTTATTAGAGTGAATATAAGCAAAAACAAGAATATCTTTCTCATTTACAACACCTCCTAAAAATTGATTGAAAATCTTAAAATTGAATGAAAAATGGATACCTTAAGAAATACTTTTCACCTCCTTTCAGTACAACTTGTTGGATACCGCCTTTGCACTTTCTTTGCCATATTTCTCAGCACGTTCTCTATTCAACTGATAGAGTAGGTTGGTAAGAGCCTCTACCACGAATGTCTGGGCGATTATCGAACGCCCGGCCCCACTCTTTATAGGGCTTTCCCTCGAAGAGGTTTCGAGAATTACATCTGCATACTTCGATATGGGAGACCTTATATGGTCTGTGATGCAGATAATAGAGGCCCCATGCTCCTTCGCTACTCTTATGGAATCCACGGTATCTTTTGTAGAGCCGCTGTGACTGACACCAATAACCACATCGCCAAATGACATAGTCGATGCAGACATAGCCTGTATATGTGGGTCATCATAAGCCTTGCAAGGGATACCGAGTCTTATGAACTTGTACTGAATTATATGTGCGACGGCAGCTGAAGAACCCACACCATAACATTCCACACGCTTGGCATTGTTTATGAGATTTACAGCCATCTTAAGCATATTCGGATCTAAAACTGACATCGTACTCTCGATCGATTTCACACATCCCAATTTCGTCTTCTCCACTATGCTGTTCACATCATCTTCTGCCGATATCGTTGGGTCCTCGAACCTTTCATGATGAACACCGAAGAGATCACCAGCAAGTGCAAGCTTAAATGCTTGAAATGAATCGAAGTCCAGTGTCCGCACAAACCTTATGACCGATGCATCACTCACGCCACTTGCATTGGCAAGCTCATTTACAGTCATATAAAGGATTTCTTCCGGTTTGGCAAGGATATAACTTGCGATACGCTTTTCGATGCGCGTGAAATCCGATGAACGAGAATGAATACGCTTCAATGTCGAACCTTTCATCTTCAAGAACTCACCTCTCTCCATAGTGCAGTGCTTCGAGCGCAGCACCGATAATCGTTGCTTTTTCTCCCAAGGTTGAAATAGAAACCACATCTTCATTGTAGATTCCATTGTCATATTCTTTTAAGTTTTGTCTTAATCTATCCATGAACATCTGTCCAAAATCCTCAACTATACCACCAAAGTAGATTTTTTCGATATCTGTAGAATTGATAAGCATATCGACAAGCCAAGCTGCATACATCGCCATTTTATCGATCAACTCTGATGTCCAAATATCGTTCGAACTAACTCGATTCAAAAAATCCTGCCAGGAGAAGCTTCTAAATCTTCTCTCATATTCACTCTGGATGAATCTTCCAGATAACACTGTTTCCAGACATCCACGCTTTCCACATGTACATCTTCTCAGATTCCCTGGAACGATGATATGTCCCACTTCTCCTGCATTTCCATGGGTTCCTCTGTACGGATGCCCATTCAAGATCATGCCTCCCCCAAGACCCGTACCGACCGCCACATAAAAAATATTCTTGAATCTCCCTTTCTCTGCAAACCATTGTGCATAAGCTGCGGCATTCACATCGTTATCGACAACGATGGGGATGGAATACTTTTCTCCTAAGGCATCTTTTACCTTAACCCCGGACCAATTATGTAGATTTTTCGTGGCATACAACACCCTTCCAGTGTCGAAATCGATCCTGCCTGCAGCCCCTATTCCTATTGCCGATATATCATCAGAGAAAAGCTGATCTATCACTCTTTTCACACTCTCGAGAGGTGCATGAGTATTCGTCTCGATCACCATATCTTCAATGAGCCTGCCAGAGGCATCGATTATCCCACCTCTTGTATGAGTTGCTCCCAAATCGATACCCATAGCCTTTTTGTCATCTTCGATGAATCCCTTTACAGCAGTTGTAAATCTCTTCGTAGTCTCTTGAGGTCTCGTTATTGCACCACCCACAACAACCGCAAACGCTCCTGCAACGAAGGCTTCCATGGCTTGTTCAGGGTATATGTAATTGCCTTCGGCTATGATGGGTATATCGAGGTTTCGATGAATTTCTCTTACGAGTGCTATATTGGGTTGGGGAGAATTGTTAGAGTAATCTGTGTAACCTGAAAGCGTGGTGGCTATGAAATCCGGGTGGAGTTCAGATATCAACAATGCATCTTCTAAATCTGCAATATCCGCTACTATGGGAGTGTGAGGATAATGAACCCTTACATATGAGAATATCTCTTTCAGATCCTGAGGATGCCTGCGTCTCGTACAGTCGATGGCAACTAAATCCGCTCCTGCATCGATGACTTTTGCAACATGGCTTGCTGTAGGTGTGATATACGTTTCAAATCCGGGTATCTTATCTTTAAAGATGCCTATCATAGGTAAATCAACAGTTTCCTTTATCGCCTTTATATCCTCGGGTGTATTCGCCCTGATACCAACAGCACCACCCATCTTCGCTGCTAAAGCCATGCGTGCCATGATCCTTGAACCATTCAATGGTTCATCTTCCAGCGCCTGACAAGATACGATTATTCCTCTATGCAATGATATCAATATTCTTCACCTTCTAAAATAAAATTTCGTAATTTAACTACATAAATGATATAACATTTTACAAATGTTGTCAAGAGATGGGGGATGGTGAAAATACTACACACGATAGCTACTAAATACGGCTCTATGTCAAACTGTGTTGATGAAAATCTAAGCAATTCGGTAGGAGGTATATCTTGACGTGCGAGTGTTGTGAACGGTTGCGAAGCTGGAGGAAGGTAGGATATTGGTGAGAAACAGGATGTTTTGAGTGCATCGGCATTCAAGGAAGAATGCTCGATGCTGACCGATATGCTACCGACGAAAGTGAGCAACATGTTCGTTCACATCAACGATGCACATCAAGATATGTCCCCTACCGAACACTCGATGCAGTCCGATGCAAGATCAACCGAATAGAGCATAAGATACACCACGTCTGCATCGAAACAACGATATGTTTTTCCTCAACCACTTCATCAACTTTTTATTATACAGCCACTAAATACTTGACGTAGTCTGAGAAGTGTTATAATACTAAACAACGGAGTAGATAATTTGGATCTGCTGAGGATTCTAAAAATTTTTATAAAGGAGGTGTTAAACTCCAATCATCATTACGATATGATTGGAGGGAGAAATTGGCTGAAAAGATATTGGAGATCAGATGGCATGGCCGTGGTGGCCAGGGTGCTAAGAGTGCTGCGCAGATCGTGGCTGAGGCATCATTGGGAGCAGGAAAATATATACAGGCTTTCCCAGAATATGGTGCAGAACGTGCAGGAGCACCGATGAGAGCATTTACAAGAATAAGTAACAAAAAGATCACCATCCACTCTGCTGTTGAACATCCTGATGTCGTGGTGGTGATAGACCCAACTCTACTCGGAAATGATGTCTTGGAAGGTATGAAAGAAGACAGCATGTTACTCGTTAACACAGTCCTTTCTCCAGAGGAAATTAAGAAGAGGACTGGTTTCAAGGGTAAGGTATGCACTGTCAATGCAACGGATATAGCTCTTGAGGTGATAAAAGAGGGCAGACCGAATACACCGATCTTAGGTGCTCTTGCGAAGGTGGTTGATGAGCTATCTCTTGAAGATCTGAAAAAGAAATTCAGGGATATGTTCGAGAAGAAGATAGGAACACAGAGAGTCGAGGCCAATGTAAAGGCGATGCAGAAAGGCTATGAGGAGGTGCAGATAAGTGGCTGAGCTCAAGACATGGAAAGAAATCCCAATAGGTGGATTAACGGAAGCTGGCTCATCGACACGTTTTCTCACGGGAAACTGGCGTGTCGAAAGACCAATACTTAATACGGAAAAATGTATAAACTGCCTATTGTGTTGGGTAGTATGTCCCGATATGTCGATAGTAGTGGAAGATGGTAAAGTCACCGGAATGGATCTCGATTACTGTAAAGGTTGTGGTGCCTGTGCGGCAATATGTCCGGTTAAGGCCATAACCATGGAACCAGAGACGAAGTTCCAGAGGTAAGGAGGTACAGAGATGATAGCTGAAAAGACGTTAGTTGCTATAACCGGTGCTATGGCATCGGCTCATGCTATGAGACAGATAAATCCCGACGTAGTTGCGGCGTATCCAATAACCCCTCAGACTCCCATAATGATGAATTTTACCCAATTCGCCGCGGATGGATTGGTAGATACAGAGGTGGTTACAGTTGAAAGTGAACACAGTGCGATGAGTGCTTGTGTCGGTGCAGCAGCTGCAGGAGCACGTGTTATGACGGCAACTGCAGCCAACGGCTTAGCTTTGATGCACGAGATAGTATATATAGCCGCATCTACACGTTTACCCATAGTGATGTCCATAGCCAACAGGGCTTTGAGCGGACCTATAAACATCCATTGTGATCACAGCGATACCATGGCAGAAAGGGATTCAGGCTGGATCCAGATCTTCTGTGAAAATGCCCAGGAAGTCTACGAAAGCACTATACTCGCTATGAAATGGGCGGAGAAGGAAAATGTACTCCTTCCCGTTATGGTCAATCAAGATGGTTTTATCATTTCCCATGCGGTCGAGAATGTAGAACTATTACCGGATGATGTGGTAAAAGAATTCGTGGGAGAACATATTCCCCATGCTCCTCTCTTGGATGTAGAGCATCCAGTTACCTACGGACCTCTCGACCTTTACGATTATTACTTCGAGCACAAGAGACAACAGATAGAGGCCATGAAGGAAGCCGAAAAGGTATTCCCTCAGATTGCGGCAGAGTTATCAGAGATAACAGGGAACGAATATGACTTCATCGAATCCTATAAACTCGATGATGCGGAATACGCGATAGTTACGCTCGGTTCATCTGCAGGGACGGTCAAGTACGTTGTAGACGAGATGAGAGGAGAAGGTAAGAAGGTAGGTTTATTGAAGATCAGGGTGTTCAGACCCTTCCCTGTTAAGAGAATAGCAGAGGCCCTCGATGGCAAGAAAGCGGTAGCTGTATTGGATAGGTCTGCATCTTTTGGTGCGGAAGCACCTATCTATTCCGAAGTAAAGTCGGCATTGTATACCGTAAAAGAAAGACCGATCCTTCAATCCTATGTTTATGGTTTGGGTGGCCGTGATTTCACCCCGGAGCATGCCAGAACGGCATTTGAGCGTTTGATAAAGGGTGAATTCTTCGAAGGCGAAGGTTATCTCGGTCTGAGAGAGTAAGGAGAAGGTGAAAAGTATGGCATTCATGTTAAAAGATATGGTGAAGAAAGAATGGAGACTCGCGAGTGGACACAGGTTATGTCCGGGTTGCCCTGCTCCCACACTCGTTAAACTGGCCTTAATGGCAACCGATTACGATGTGGTGGTGGCGAATGCAACCGGTTGTCTTGAGGTTTCCACCACTATATATCCCTACAGTGCCTGGAAAGTTCCCTGGATACACAACGCATTTGAGAACGCAGCTGCTACAATATCTGGAGTGGAGGCAGCATACAAAGTATTAAAGAGAAAGGGCAAGATCGACAGGGATATAAAGTTCATCGCGTTCGGCGGAGATGGTGGTACATACGATATTGGAATACAGGCATTATCCGGGGCCATAGAAAGAGGTCATGACTTTCTCTACATACTGTACGATAACGAAGGATACATGAACACAGGAAATCAGAGATCGGGAGCCACCCCTACCGGAGCGAATACTACCACAGCTCCAATTGGCAAAGTGAGTCTTGGCAAACTACAGGTTAAGAAAAACATAACGGAGATAATCGCAGGTCATGGAAAGGTATACGTTGCCCAGGCGAGTATCTCTCACTGGCAAGATTTCATGAATAAGGTTAAGAGAGGCATAGAATATGAAGGTCCTGCCTTTATAAACGCCCTCTCTCCTTGCGTTAGATTCTGGAGAGTGCGTACCGATCAGGCAATGGAAGTGGCAAAGTTAGGTGTTGAGACGAATTATTGGCCACTTTATGAGGTGGTAGATGGTGTGTACAAGATCAACTACAAACCGAGAAAACCAAAGCCCCTCGAGGAGTTCCTGAAGATTCAGGGGAGATTCAGCCATCTCTTCAAAAGAGAAGGGGGTAAGGCGCTAATAGAAGAATTTCAAAATGAAGTGAATAGACGTTGGGAAAGACTGTTGAAGTTGGAAGAGGCTACAAAACAGGTTTAGATACTAAACGTGGATCGGGTGAGGAGGACCTCACCCGATTTCACACCTGTAATGCCTTATGTTTTGAAAAGGAGAAAAGATGAAAATACTTCTTGTTTACCCAGAATATCCAGATACCTTCTGGAAGTTTAGATATGCCTTGAAGTTTATTTCTAAAAAGGCAAGTTTACCACCTTTGGGTTTGTTAACTGTGGCGTCGATGCTTCCCAAAGAGTGGGAGAAAAAACTCGTGGATATGGCAGTGACACCGTTGAGCGATAGAGAGATCAAATGGGCTGATTATGTGTTCATCAGTGCTATGTCCATTCAAAAGAAATCTGTGAATAGAATAATCGCTAAATGCAAAAGGTTGGGGACCAAAATCGTCGCTGGTGGTCCTCTCTTTACCAGTAATTATAAGGATTTTGAAGCAGTAGATCACCTGGTACTCAACGAGGCAGAGGTCACACTACCTATCTTCTTAGAGGATTTAAAAAATGGGGTTGCCAAACACATCTATACCACCAAAAAATTCCCAAGCATAGAAAAAACACCCGTTCCGCTATGGGAGATCGTCGATATGAAGAAGTATGCCCGAATGTGTATCCAATATTCCCGAGGCTGTCCATTCAATTGCGAGTTTTGTGACGTTACCTTACTCTTTGGACACAAGATACGCACGAAGACCAAAGATCAGATGTTAGCAGAATTAGAGAGCTTGTATTCGTCAGGTTGGCGAGGTGGAGTATTCATTGTTGATGATAATTTCATAGGGAATAAAAGAAAATTGAAGGAAGAGATCCTGCCTGCCATGATCGATTGGATGGAAACAAGAAGATATCCTTTTACCTTTGGCACACAGGCATCGATAAATCTCTCCGATGATAACGAACTCATGCAATTGATGGTTAAGGCAGGTTTTGATTCAGTATTCGTTGGTATTGAAACTCCAAATGAAGAGAGTTTAACAGAATGTGGTAAGTTTCAGAATCGTAATCGAGATCTATTAGCCAGCGTGAAAAAGATTCAGAAGTCCGGTCTGCAGGTACAAGCCGGATTTATAGTAGGATTCGACCACGATTCACCTTCGATCTTCGAAAGGCTGATCTCATTCGTTCAGAAGAGCGGAATCGCAACTGCTATGGTTGGCCTGTTAAACGCTCCTCGTGATACCAGATTGTACTTGCGCCTCGCGAGAGAAAAAAGATTGTTGAAGGATGCAACCGGTGACAATACGGATTTCTCGATGAACTTTATCCCTAAGATGGATTATAAGACCCTCATTACTGGTTATAGAAAGATCATCAGTACGATCTACTCACCCAGATATTATTCCAAGCGGGTCATGAGCTTTTTGAAAGAATATAAGCCGCCGAAAAAGAAATCGATACACCTTTATCCCAGCTCTATCATTGCTTTAATTAAATCTATGTTTTTTCTAGGTATAGTGAAGAGAGAAAGGATGTATTATTGGAAACTCTTTTTCTGGTCTTTATTCAGGCATCCACGAGTTTTTCCTTTGGCGATTACCCTTGCAATTTATGGTTTCAATTTTAGAAAGACTTTCGAGAACTATCTATCGAATATTCATTAGGGTTTAACTCTAATTCCGTAAGACTTTATTGTGCTCTTTGAGGTAATGAAAAAGAACTTTAAGGAGGAAATAAGATGTTAAGATTAAAGAACAACTTTATTTTTGCCCCTGTTAAATTGGGGTTTAGTGACGAGAGTGGCAGAGTCACAGAGAAACACATAGATTTCTATGGTGCGAGGAGTCGATATTTAGGTGCTGTTACTGTTGAGCCCTTCTATTTGAATAAAGGATTACGTGAGATTCCCACGCAAATAGGGATCGATAACGATAATAAGATAGCGGGATTGAAAAGATTAGTTGATTCTATACACAAGTTCGATACAAAAGTCATCGCTCATCTCAATCATCCTGGCAGGATGGCAAATCCGAATATTCCAGGTAATTATTTCATTTCTTCCACCGATAGACCCTGTGAAAACGGTGGAGCAATACCCAAGAGGATGGATAGGAAAGATATGGATAAGGTTATTACCCTATATGTAGAGGCTGCTAAAAGGGCCGAAAAGGTTGGATTTGATCTTATAGAATTGCAATTTGGACACGGTTATCTGCTAGCTCAATTCATCTCTCCTGCAGTTAATGATAGAACAGATGAATACGGGGGAAGTTTTGATAACAGGATAAGATTTCCTTTAGAGGTTTTAAAAGCGGTTATAGATGCCATTGCATTACCCGTAATCGTTAGGATAAGTGGCGATGAGATGATCCCTGGGGGGATAAAATTGCCAGAGATGGTAGCCCTTTCAAAGATCCTTGAGAAAGAAGGAGTCGAGGCAATACATGTATCCGCTGGTACAGTTTGTTCAACACCCGCATGGTATTTCCAACACATGTTCGTACCAAAAGGAAAAACCTGGGAGATGGCCAGAGAGATCAAAGAAGAAGTTAATATACCAGTGATCTTCGTGGGCAGAGTGGACAGTGAGAAAGATATCGAAATATTGAAGAAAGAGTATGATGCCGATTACATCGCTATTGGAAGAGGATTGGTCGCGGATCCAGAACTCGTGGGTAAATATCTAAAATTAGTAAAAGGTGATATAAGGCCATGTCTTGCATGTAGTGAAGGATGCCTCGGTGGGGTCAAATCTGGTAAAGGCATCCAGTGTGTGGTAAATCCAACCGTGGGGAACGACCTCGAAACCATTGAGCCGGCAGAAAAAAGAAAAACGTATGCCGTAGTTGGTGGAGGACTCGCCGGCATAGAATCTGCTCTGATCCTGAGAAAGCGAGGACATAAAGTAGTATTATATGAAAAGAATGAACTTGGTGGACAATTCAATCTCGCTTATCTCCCTCCAGATAAAGATTCATTGAAGAAACTCATCGATTACTACGTTGTCGAAATGGAGAAAGCGGGAATCGAGATAATATTTAAGGAAGCAACGAAGGAGGATATTATCTCGAGAAATTATGATGGTGTGATACTCGCAACGGGTTCAGAACCTGTGATACCACCAATAGAGGGACTAAAGGAATATCATTGGGCTGAGATCCTTTTTGATGAGAATTTGCCTGAGAATAAAAACGTTTTGATAATAGGAGGTGGATTGATAGGGGTTGAAATCGCTCACAAGTTGATGAAAAAAGGGAATAGAGTAATAATAGTGGAGATGCTCGGTGAAATAGCCAGAGGAATGGAAACGATAGAAAAGGCAATGACTCTTAAGGATCTGAAAAATGGGGATGTAAAGATATATATGAATTCAAAGGTCTCCAAGGTA
>WFSK01000085.1 GCA_015486095.1 Thermotogae bacterium | reverse complement strand
ATTTTGAAAAAAAGAAATGTTCATGATATAATGTTGATGATCGTTATATTAATAATCGTAGTAGTGTTTTCCTATGAGATTCCTTATAAATACACAGTCGATAGAGTAAAGACCATATTAAAAGATACAGGGTTGTTGGAAAAAGCTTTCAATTACGATATAAATGCAGAACACATAGAATCTGTAAATGATAGGATAATTGAATATTATTCTCCAGATAATTCTATATCCAAAGTAAAAGATGCGATAAAGGATTTGCAGATGAGATTCACCACATCTGGGAGTGAAATATGTCTTGAAAAGCGGGTACATTTGACTTATGCTCAAATAGTGAATATCTTGGCAACACTCGAGAAAACAAAGGTAATACTCATAAAGCATTTGGATATAAAGAATGTGTTAAATATGCCGATATTACAAGATGAAGAGATGATACCTAACGATGAAGATGTAGAACTCAATAGGTTAGACTTTGAGATAGTGTCTACTACGCTTTTTAATCATTAAGGAAAGGGAAGGATGCTGGTGAGCAATAGGTTATATGGGAAGGTCAAAAGGTTTGCTTATATGATAGGTGTTATCACTTCCCTCGTTTTGTGTTGGCTATTACTCACTGCTTTTCAATCTGTTGAACAGAACATTCTTCCGATCGAGAGATTCAATGTGGAAAAAGCCAGACTCTTCGATCCTGCAAAAGCACTTAAAGGAGGCAAATCTGCCTTTGCACTCGAGGTGGAAGATATCTTTTATCCTCTCTCCGTATCTAATGCCCGATCGAGGAGGGGTTTCTTGACGATAAATGCGCCTACAAATGATCTACCAGTTATGAAGGGTATTCACTTCGTAGGTGTTATCCAAATATACGACAATGTGAAGATACTGCTATCCGATGGTAGTAGTGTTAGATCATATAGATTGGGAGATACATTGAGCGATAAGAATATGTTGAGAATAACGGAGATTCGTCCCGATTCGATCATTGTAACCGATAGGAAGGGAAACGCCTATATGATATCGAAGTGATGTTACAAACACACCGCTGCGGTGAGAAGGATTTGAGATGTATAGGAGAGGGATAGTATTTTTTGTTTTATTGTTTTTGCTTTATGCCACCATCGTATTTGGTAGAAGCGTTGTAAAGAGTTTTAGATACAAGGATCTGCCAACTGAAGTGGCATTGAATTTCGAGATATCAGGTTCAGGGATAGATTATTCGACGGAGATGAACGTAGCAGGAGATCAATTGAAATTATTCCTCTACGATTGTTCTTTCCCAACTGCCCCCAGATATTATAGAATAAATATAACACCTGTAGATTTCGTTGAATTTTATGCATATGTTTCTGGGAGTAAACGTGAACTCATAACTACGGTTCATTTAACTGATAGAACGATATACGGAGTAAAAGTTAAGCAAATTTCTAAAAGTGAGTATAGTCTTGATTTGTCCTTGAAGAAGAATGTGAAATTGATAGACATTAACTTCACTGGAAACAGGCAATCTACGCTGAGTTTAGCTGCTAAGCTGTTGGCAGAAGAAATGGGCAGAAATATCATAGTAGACCCAAAGGTCGGGGATAGAATTATAAATATAAAACTAACGAATGTAACGTTCCAGGAGGCATTGAACAATCTTACACTTGCGGCAGATGTTTCTTATATCAAGCTAAAGGATGGATCTATATATATCTCAGATCCTGCTACCATAGAGGAAAAATTTCGAGAAGAGGCTGGTAGCAACATAGTAAAAGTATATGACCTTTCTTATTTCCGCCAAAGGAATATCGATCTCTCAAGTGTAACGAGTGTGCTGAAAGACCTCGTAGAAAATAGAGGGTTCATCCAGCTTCTAACGGGTTCGAATATGCTCGTTGTCAGAGGAGATATGTCCGTACAAAATGCTGTTTCATCTATCCTTTCGAGAATGAAAGCGGAGAACATCGCCAACGCTCAATACAAGGTTAGGTATATAACACTCGATGAGGCAGAACAGCTTGTAAACGTGACTTATCCGAGTGTGACGGTGAAAAAACTCTCATCTATTGGAATTCTATTGTTGAAAGGAAGTAAATCAGACGTATCTGCTGCTGTTCAGCTACTTTCAGAGCTCGATGTTCCTAAGAGACCTCCAACTGCAGTTTCTCCCCCTGCAACATATATCTCTAAAGCTAACCTTAGACCTCCTTCAGGGGAGATCGAAAACAAGATCATATCCTTACCGGCATCTGCGTCGACATCTGTTCGAGCGGTGCTGAACCTTTTTCTACCCGATCTCTCTACCATGTACATTAAAACACTTGGAATTTTAGCCTTACGTGGTTCGGCCAGTAATATAAAAACAGCGATATCGCTGATCGATATGCTAAGGAATCTGAAACCTGCAAAATCTGCTCCAGAAGAGCGATTAACATATGTGTATCCATTGGGTTCTTTGAAATACGAAACTGCTTACGATATCGTCAAGGGTTTATATCCTACTGTGAACATCGTGAATATCCCAGAGAAAAATGAGGTGTTGTTAAAAGGAGAAAGGTCAGTAGTAAATCAAGCCGTATCTATGCTAGATTCTGTAAGAGGAAAACCAACTAAGTTAGAACATTTCACCGTTAGCGCATCACCAGATATCATAACACCGGTATCTTCTATGATCACGTTCTTTTATCCAAAAGCGAAGGTTAGAGTAAACTCTAAGCTCGGTATTATAGGGATCGAATGCCCGGAATCAGAGGTTGAAGGGATTAAAAACGATATTGCAGATTGGAAAAATAGCATTCGCACAAGAATAAAGAAACCGTCTGAGAAAGCAGAAACAATAAGAGTTTATATGCTCAGTAAAGCCAATAATTCTATTCTTGCCTCTGTTATAACTTCTATGTATCCTTCTGCTAAAGTGGCATTATTACCAAATGGTCTTGTGATAATGGCTTCATCGAACATTCAAGAAGAGATCTCTCAATTGATATCTGAAATAGATATGCACAGTCCGGGAACGGTGACCACTGCTAACGCTACTGTTATAACGCAGATGAAATTAATGCACGATAGTGGAGATAGGATCGTAAAGACTCTCAAGGCATTGGATATAGGAGTGGAAGCCGTATATGATGAGAAGACAAAAACGCTCTTCTTTAAAGGGACGTCAGAAAGAATAAAGATCGCCGAAACCATTGCCAACAAGCTCGATGTCTACACCCCAAAATCTGTACCTGTTGAGAAGCACGAGGAACCGCAATCTTACATCGAAGAGCTCACTCTATCCAATGCAAACGTGAAGGCAGTAAAAGCATTGATAGAATTTCTATATCCCGATGTCAAAGCATTCGCTTCGGAGAAATGGAATATGTTACTCGTGAAGGGACCGAAGTCAACAGTGGAATCCGTAAAGAAGGATGTGGAAAGATGGGATAAACAGATAAGGGTTTTCACAGCGAAGGCAAGCCCTACTCCGATATCTTCCAAAACACACTTACATACCGAGCAACTCACAGTAAGGATAAACGAAGAAGATACGAAGGCTATAAAGTCAGCTCTCGAATTCCTACATCCTGATGTAAAGGTGGAACTCTATCCAACCTTGAACTTGGCTCTCTTGAAATCCTCCGATGCCACTTCTCTACAAGAGGCGAAGAAGATGATAATGGCTTTTAATCCTCCTTCTACGACTGCTACGATCGTTTCAAGCCCTACCGAGATCGCAACTACGTTTACGAGTTACATCTTTCTTTCCAATCTGAATTTAGAGGATGCCAAAAGGCTTGTTCAATTCTACTATCCTTCCGTGAAAACAGATGAGATTCCCTCCTTGAAACTATTGACACTGAAAGGCAAAAAGATAGATGTGACAAATGCCACAAAGGATCTCAGATACTTCGATAATATGGCATATCAGATGCTCGAAAAACCTTCTTCTACTGTTGTTTCTACTCCTTCTGTTGTCAGCACAATTACCTTTACACCTATGAAGAGCTCCTTTGAAAAGGGAATCCAAGTGAAAGGAAATGAATTGTCCATAGATGTGAGTGATGCCAATGTGAGAGATGTGATCCTGTACGTAGCCAAACTTATGGGTAAAAACTGCTTGGTCGATGCCAATGTCATGGATACCATAACCATTGTGGTAAAGGGTATCTCTTTCGATTCTTTCATCGATATACTGAAAGATGCCTACGATTATGATGTGAAGAATGTCGGAAGTACATATATAATCAAAGCCAAATCGAAGACGAATAAGGTAAGGGCCATATACGATATCAAATACAATTTAGACAACTTGAAGGAAGTGTTGAAATTCTTCGATGTCAAGGTTTATGTGGATAAAGCGATGAACCTGCTGATCATCGAAGGAAACGAAAAAACGATAGAAGATGCCAATGATATAGTGAGGCAACTCGATAAACCCCCAAAGCAAGTTATGATAGAGACCAAGATCCTCGATACGGATCTCACCAACGATTATATGAAAAGAGTAATGTTATCTTGGACAAAGAATACGAAGGGCATACAGTTGAATCCATTCGGTAAGGGAGGAGATTACATATTTACGACTACCGCCGATAAATTCCTTGGGAATCTCAATATCAGTGCCGATCTTAAGGAAGTTCTTAGCAATTCCAGGATCCTTTCGCAACCGAGCCTGACTACTTTGAACGGACAACAGGCAACCATACTTTTAGGAGATAAGGTCCCCTATCAAACGAGAGATAAGAACGGTAACGTGGTTGTGAATTTTCTCAGCATAGGTATACAACTTCAAATCACACCATATGTGAATTCCAAAGGTGAGATATTGTTAAATCTCTACACGAAGGTGAGTAATGTATCGGGATATTCGGAAAATATTCCCATAGAATCTACTCGAGAGGCTAGAACTAACGTCCTCATCAGCAATGGTAGCACGATAGTCATAGGAGGGTTGATAAAGAATACCAAGACGGACACGGTGACCAAGATCCCTTTTTTCAGTATGCTTCCCGTTATAGGAGAGCTCTTTCAATCTCACTCTGAGCAGATGGAAGAACATGAGTTAACGATATTCGTTACTGCAAAGGTGGTTGGTTTCAGATGAAGAAAAAACTCTTTTATACATATACACTCTCGATCACAGGTTTTGCCCTCTTCATACTACTCAGCCACTTTTTTGATTCTATCAGCATTTTTTCTCAGAACCTCTCAGAAAACTCCCTACTCTTAGCATCATTAGCAGTAGCCGATCTGTTTAGCATCAGTTTCCATAGGATGAAAGTCGTATCAGGATTTCCTTTCATCTACTTGATCGCATTTAAACTTCCTCCCATTCAAAGTGCATCTCTGATATTTCTCGCCTTCTTCTTTCATTTCGCATATTCATCGATAAAAGATAAAACATTCGATATCTATCGATTGTTTCTCTCCGCTCAATTCGCCTTAGTGGGTCTGAGTGGGAGTTATGTCTTTAGAGAATTCGAGTCCATAAATCTGATATTGGCACTACTACTTTCTGGATTTGTAATAAAGATCGTCAACAGCGTATTGGTAGATATCTTATATTATGGCTTAAGTACTTCTTGGAGAACGCTAAAAGAGCTCGTAGATCTGTTCACAGTGGAGATATCGTATATCTTGATCTCACTACCCATAGTCGTGTTGTATAAAAACGTTTCTATGAAACCTTTGGCTTATCATCTCATTCCCCTCTATATTACTTTCTTGATCATCTTAACACTTTCATTTTATACGAGGGCAGAAGAGTCTCGAGTGCTTGCTGAATCGGGAAGAAGAAAGCT
>WFSK01000084.1 GCA_015486095.1 Thermotogae bacterium | reverse complement strand
CTCTTCATCTTGTAATATCGGCATATTTAACACATTCTTTATATCCAAATGCTTTATGAGTATTACCTTTGTTTTCTCGAGTGTTGCCAAGATATTTACTATTTGAGCATAAGTCAAATGTACCCGCTTTTCAAGACATATTTCACTCCCAGATGTAGTGAATCTCATCTGCAAATCCTTTATCGCATCTTTTACCTTGGATATAGAATTATCTGGAGAATAATATTCGATTATCCTATCATTTACAGATTCTATGTGTTCTGCATTTATATCGTAATTGAAAGCTTTTTCCAACAACCCTGTATCTTTTAATATGGCCTTTACTCTATCGACTGTGTATTTATAAGGAATCTCATAGGAAAACACTACTACGATTATTAATATAACGATCATCAACATTATATCATGAACATTTCTTTTTTTCAAAATCTTCAAGAAATTCATCCAGAGCCACCCCATGAGTAAAGTTGCTTCGCTTTTTGGCTAATTCTGTACTGTATTATGTGAAGATAAAATTTTTGGTCACCCTGATATATTGGAATGTTAGAGTCTTTTACGAGCTCAAAGCCCTGGGATTCCAAAAATGCCTTTTGCGGTTTTAGGATCTTCTCCATATTCACATTACTTCTTATCAATTCAGATATCTCGAGCATGTTTGTATCCATGTCTATAGAGAGTGTCTTCAACACCAATATATCTTTCCACCCCTCCTTTTCATAGAGATCGGAAAGGTGAAGCAGGAAAGTATAAAGTCGAGTTACTCTACCGATGTAAGCACCCAATTCTCTATTTCGCTGTAGGGCGTTCAAATATTCCTTCATCTTTGCCCTTTCAAGCGATCTCAACTGTTCATTAAGGGATCCAAGGTTGTGGAGGGTAAACTTCATAGAATACCTGGATAGTTGAACCGCATAACGCTCGTTATAAACCTTGATTATATAATTCAGATATAGCAGACTGAAAATGGTCAAGACCATGAATATAATAACTCCTACCTTCAAAGTGAGAAAGGCAAAAGGATATCTTCTACGCCTTTTCGCGTATTCGACGTATAGATTTATCCTTACCATTCTTCAGTAGCTCCTCTATAGGCAAGAGATATAGCGGTGGAAAAGCTTAAGCTATCATTACCCAGGGTCATTCGCAATCCGGGATCGATCGAGAAGAGATCCCCCTTCAATCGCCAGTAAAAGATATTGGGGCTCCCAAAATCATCGAATACATCCATATTCATAAGAAAAGAAGGAAGAAATCTAAAATATCCCCCTCTTCCTGCTATAATGATATTGTTGAAGGTAGCATCTCTTTCTTCCAACTGCACCCTGAAATAGGTCAGGACCTTAAATAATTCTGTGGTGAATTCTCTGAGGTAATCGAGTATAATGTCTATGGCTTTATCTTCTTGTTCCTCGTTGCCTGACGTATCATCTAAATCCGAGCACTTCTTTATTAAAGCCTTGCTCTCTTTTTCATCCAAACCCATTTCTTCCATTATCCTTCGCGTCATCTCTTCTCCTCCGTAAGGCATATTTCTCACCAATATCACGTTATCTCCTTTGAGTAAACACACATCTGTAGAATATTTACCCATTCGAAGAAGTACGTTGTTTTCTCCTTCGTTCAGGTCGAGGTCTAAGGTGTACAGTAACGCCAAATATTCGATATCTATGATCATCAGATTCTTTATCTTCGCTCCTTTTAATATAGAAACGATAGAGGAAAGGGTATCCTTTTTCGTAACGAAGATGACCACATCTAAGCTCAATTCCCCATCTCTCTCCAGTTCTCCCACAACAGAATAATCCATATCCACTTCTTCAATGTCGAAAGGGAGTTCTTCAACGGATAGATATTTCAACGCATTTCTTATCTCTTCATAAGGCATCTGTGGTATCTGCACCCTTCGAGCCAGAATACGCTCCGGGAAGATATTCGATACCACGTATCTTCGGGAAATGCCGTTAGAATCCAGGAGATCGTTCAATAAATTTGCCATCTTTTCAGGATCGACGATCATTCCTTCTTTTATAAGTTCTTCTTCATACTCGGTGGAGATCAACTTATTTAAAGAAAGCACATCCCTATTTCGCTCTATTTCGGCTATCCTTATTCCACTCTGTCCTATATCTATCCCGGTAAAATACTCTTTCATCACATTACATTCCCTTTCCAAATTGTGCTGTACTCTTGAATATGGTACCGTAAACGAGATAGGCAAGTAGAGCGATGAGTGCCCCAACTATTAAGAGTAAAGCGGGTTCTAAAATGGATAAAAGACCTTTTAATGCGGCATCGACTTCACCATCATAAAAATCTGCTATCTTCTCGAACATGTATTCCAATCTTCCAGTCCTTTCTCCGACCTCTACCATTTCTAATACCATCTTCGGAAATACACCACTCTTACCGAGGGAATCACTGAGTGGTTCACCTGCCCTTATAGAATCTATCGACCCCAATATCGTCTTCTGAACTGCCCTGTTATTCGTAACTCTAGAGCTTATCTCAAGAATCGATATCAAAGGGACACCCCCAGCAGACAGGGTAGAAAATGCACGACTGAACCTCGCTATTGCGATTTTCTTTCTAATTTCACCTATCACAGGAGCATGATCCAGCAGTGATGTAAGCAACCCCTTCCATACACTCGTTCGTGTGAAGATGTAAAGGCCAGCCATGATACCAATGGAAAGAGAAATGCTTAGAATGAAGTGAGATCTGACAAAGATGTTCAACGACATCAGAGAACCAGATAAACCAGATATCTTCTTTAATCCAAGTGATGAGATGAGCTTTGGGAATATGTAGAAGACTATGGCTAAGAAAGTTACTCCTGCAAAGGAGAGTATGAATTTAGGATACGCCATAGCAGATTTCAACTGATTTTTCAACTTCTTCTGCGCCTCAAAAAATTGTGCTGCTCTATCGAGTGTTATGTCCAGGGCACCTCCGGTTTCTCCAGCTTCTACAAGAGATACGAGTAGATCGGTAAAAGAATTGGTTTTCTTCATGGCCTCCGATAAACTCATTCCAGACTCAACGTTGATTATTACTGTCTTGATCAACTTTCTGAACTTCTTTTCAAAACCAGGTTGCTCCGAAAGTACTCTTAATGCATCTATCACCCTTACTCCTGCACTTACCATAGTAGATAGCTGCCTTGCGAAGATCACGACATCTTCTAACTTAGGGGCGTATTTGAACGTCCTCTTTATGATCTCTATCTCTTTCTTCTCTTTTATCTCTGTTACGATAAATCCTTTGGCGATGAGCTGCCTGATGAGATCATTCTTTGTGTTGGCAACACCTTCCCCCTTTATCGTCTTACCCTTGCGATCTCGGGCTATGTAGACATAAGTTGCCATAACATCAACTCTTTTCTGTACACACCTCCACGAATCTTTTGAAGAGTGGATGAGGAGCACCGACTTTGGATTTATACTCCGGATGATATTGAACTCCTATGAAGAATCTCTTGTCACTTATCTCCACAGCTTCAACGAACTGTGATGTTGCAGATATTCTCATATTGGATAGCTCGGGATCGCTATCGGCATCTTTCAGCTGAGGTATGGCATCGAGGTTGATCTCGTACCTGTGCCGATGCCTTTCGGAGATCTCATCTCGTCCATATATCTCGTGGATTACAGTACCTTTTATCAATTTCGCCTTCTGACTTCCAAGTCTCATCGTTCCTCCCATCTTGAGTATGCGTTTTTGTTCTTCCATCTTATCTATTACGGGATGAGGGGTATCTTTCGCAAACTCAGTTGAATTCGCATCTTCGAGCCCCAGGACATTTCTCGCATATTCCACAACCATTAACTGCATTCCCAGACATAAACCCAATAGGGGAACATCCTTCTCTCTGGCATACTTTATCGCTCTTATCTTACCTTCTATACCCCTTGAGCCAAATCCACCAGGTATTATCAGGCCATCATATTTCGCGAGTATGGCATCTACTTCCTCATCGCTATATCTCTCCAATGTAACGCTATCCACTATCTCCGGTTTTGGTGCACCAGCGAGCACTAAACTTTCCATAACGCTCTTATAGGCATCATCTGTTCCCGTATATTTTCCTACCAATGCTATAGAAACATTTTTATCGTTCTTCGGTGTATCCCAGTTGAATTCATTCTTCATATCCAACCCTATGTATCCCCCTATCTTGAAATGAACCCCCTCTAAGAATAACCTTTCAGGGATTTGATATATACTAGGTAGATCTTCTATACCTATAACGTATGCAGGTCTTATACCGCTGAATAATGCGATCTTATTTTTGGCATTTTCATCCAATTTTCTATGTGACCTGGCTATTATCATGTCTGGCTGAATACCTATCCTCCTGAGCAGTTGTACTGACTGTTGGGTTGGCTTTGTCTTGAATTCCGATGTGACCTCTAAATAGGGAACGAAGGTAAGATGGATGAAGAACACACTATTCCTCGGAAGTTCTAACTTCAATTCTCTTATCGCTTCCAAAAACACTTCTCCCTCTATATCTCCCACTGTTCCACCTATTTCTACGATGATAACGTCTCCGTTTATATTCATTATCCTGTTCTTTATCTCTTCTGTTAAGTGAGGTATGATCTGTACGGTAGAGCCAAGATATTTCCCCTTTCTCTCGTTTTCTATAACGCTGAAGTATGCCTGACCTGCGGTAAGATTGTTCCTCGCACTCATATTCTCTCCTAAGAATCTTTCGTAATGGCCTAAATCCAGATCTGCTTCATATCCATCTTCCGTTACGAAGACCTCTCCATGCTGATCTGGGTTCATGGTTCCAGCATCGATGTTTAGATAGGGATCTATCTTCAAAACTCCTACCCTCAATCCTTGTTCCTTCAGCATCCTTCCTATAGAAGCTGCAGTTGTGCCTTTACCTATCCCACTTATCACACCACCAGTTATTATTATGAACCTTTTACCATTCAACTTCTTTCACTCCTCTTTTCAAATGATGTGTTTGTCTCCATCCGTTTTCAAAACCGAATTCTTCAACGATAGCAAGCGCCCTCTCATATTCTTCTACTGTTATCTTTCTTCGAAGAGTAGGATACTCCCTCGCTCTGTAGACCGGCGTGTATTGATCCATCACACTGACATAGAGAGATTTCGATATTTCTTTCGATAAAAAATGAAGTGATCGTTCGATACGATTGACATTCTCAGGCAAAACGAGTATCCGTACTATCAATCCTTTCACCCCTCTACCCTTCTCGCCTATTTTCAGATTACCTACCTGTTCGTACATATGTTTGATACTTTTTTTAGCAACCTCTGGGTAATCTTTAGCCCCTATGTAACGTTCACAAAAGGTCTCGTCTAAGGAGATCAAATCGGCCAAATAGATATCAACGGTTCCCTTTAACATATCGAGGGTTTCAATGGTTTCGTAGCCACTGGTATTCCAGACTATGGGAAGCCTTAGTCCTCTTTCTCTTGCCAGTCTTACAGATGAAACGATATAGGGGGCATACTGGGTGGCAGTTACCAATTCGATGGTCCATGCACCCCTTTTTTGGAGGATAAGATACCTTTCTACTAATCCTTCCAAATCGATAGGCTTCCCGTAAGCCATCTGGCTGAAGGCAAAATTCTGACAATAAACACAATGAAGAGGACAACCGCTGAAGAAAATCGCGCCTGCACCTCGTTTACCGGATATCGGAGGTTCTTCACCTTTATACAACAAGGCGTTTGCGTATCTGATACGGGCATCTACTCCACACTCACCAACGGTAAGATACCTATTGATCCCACAACGTCTGGGACAAAGAAGGCAATTTTCGAAGTAAGGCATCGAGTTTTCCCCTTTATTCTAATACCAAGTGCCGAGGGTGGGACTTGAACCCACACGAGCCACAAGGTTCATTGAATTTTGAGTCCAACGCGTCTGCCAATTCCGCCACCTCGGCATTTACGAATGTAGTTTACAACAAAAGTAAAAGTTAGTCAATATGACAAGAAGACTGTATATAATAAAAAATCACTCCTCCAAAAAGGAAAAAGGAGTGTATCAAAATGTCGAGTTCCATTGTAGAATGAACAAAAAACCAACACAATACAGTTTCTCCCGATAACATTCGCCAAGCAAATACAAGAATCCTTCAAGGAGATTGGAAGTCAATGCTCAGTGATTCTTATCGTCTGAAAGACGATGAATACCAAGTATATGCGGTGCTAACAACGAGGTAACATCTAAGCCAAAGGCTACGGCATGGGTACAAAAGAAATTCCCCGAATAGAAAGAATTGGTTGAAGTCACCTCAAACTGGTCAAGTGGAAAGGAATTCGATCGTTTAAATGAGGTAAAAGATTTTATCAAGTTCACAATTGAGTTCGCTGACGCCAACGAAGGTGAAAAAGATGAGGATATCTAATACAGGATATGTGATTTGCATCATGATTGTACGAAAGGCGTCTCTGCGAACAGGGGTATCCTCTCGAAAAATCACTCTTGAATTTCAACCAATGTGCCTTTCGGTACCAGATCAAATAGCTCGATCACGTCGTTGTTTCTCATCCTTATACAGCCATGAGAAGCTGGTTGACCGATTAGACCCTCTTCTGGTGTTCCATGAATATAGATATGACGTTTATACGAGTCAATATTTTTACCTTTATTGATACCTACTTCTAATCCTCCTAACCACATTATACGAGTAGTTATAGGGTCTTCTTCGAGATCAGTAGTATCGGTATAGAGTTTTGCGATTCTTCTCGTGTTTATACCCATCTTAAAGATCGTACCGATCTTTGCTCCTTCTCCGATCTTTTCGCAAATACGGTGTGTTCCCAGAGGCGTTTTGTTACTTCCCTCCTTACTACCTATACCGTATTTAGAGGTAGATATCACATATACCTTAACAAGTCTTTCTCCCTTGATGAGATAAAGCCTCTGCTTAGAAATACTAACCAAAATCATAAATTGGTCGTGCTTAAGGCCAAATCGTGCCCGTAATTTTTCTAAAGATTTCTTCCATGTCGGGGGCTTTTCATAAAAAGATATGGTGTCCTCTAAGGACCTCAACTTACCCATTATGGCCAAACCTCGAACAACCCATAGCAAAAAAATACAGAATAAAAAGACTAATCCCATTCTGCTTATCATATCTATCTTCATAATTCATATTATACACTTATGCACATAAAAACATAAGATCGATTCCATCTTTGGCATCTAAAAGTGAAAAAAGGTGTATAATAATTCGTTCAACGAAGAAAGTGAGGCGATGAGTTTGAAGATCGTTTTCACCAATCGATTAACCAAAGCATGGTCATCAGGAATAGAATGCCTGAAAAAGGAATTTCCAGAAGTTGAGTTCATCACTTTTAAAGATGTTGAACATCCACGAATGCTTCTGAGAACAGCGGATATGGTTGTAGGAGGGCATTTCTCAGGTGAAGAGATAGAAAAGGCAAAGAACCTGAAGATCATATTCGTTCCATGGACGGGCGTTGACATGCTTCCGTGGGAAATCATAAGAAAGAGGAACATTGCGGTTACCAACACTCATGCGAATGCCAGAACAGTTGCTGAAAGGGCTGTTGCCTTGTTGTTAGCTCTTACAGGAAGAATAGTGGAATTCCACAACGATCTTTCACAAGGGGTATGGCACGGATTTTCGGTAGGGCTTCCAGAAAGCGATTACTGGACATCGGTTTATGGCAAAAGATGTTCGATCATCGGCTTTGGAAACATTGGAAAGAATGTAGCCAGGATGATGAAGGCCTTCGATTGTAAAATCATTGCTCTTAAAAAGCATTATATAAGTGAAATCCCTGAATATGCAGATGAGGTGACCTTCGATCTCGAAACAGCTGTTTCAAAGGGTGACATAATCTTTATAACACTACCACTTACCCCTGAAACAGAGGGGATGTTCGACGAAGATATCTTATCAAAAATGAAAGGAAAATTTCTCGTAAACGTGAGCAGAGGAAAAATCATCGATGAGAAGGCACTGTACTTCTCCTTGAAAAATGGGATCTTAGCGGGTGCTGCGATAGACACATGGTACCAATACCCTACAGACTCGAACACCGTGGTGCTGCCCTCCAGATTTCCGATACATATTTTTAAAAATGTGATCCTTTCTCCCCATGCCGCTGGTATTACTAAATCCAATATAGATAATATGGTAAAGGACACGATAAATATCATAAAGACATATCTGAAAGCCGGTAAAATCCTGAACAAGGTGGACCCAAATCTGATGTACTAATAAAAAATAGAAAGGGTGGTTGAGAATGAAGATTTTGTTCAAAAGTGCAAAGGTTTTTCCAATTTCATCCGATCCATTCGTAGGCGATGTGTTGGTGGAAGATGAGAAGATAAAGGAAGTAGGGAAGAGTTTGGCTTCCGATGTAGATCGAGTTGTCGATCTCAAAGGAAAATTTCTTTTCCCAGGTTTTGTAGATGCCCATTCACATATCGGCCTTTTCGAGGAGGGTGTTGGAGAGGTTTACTCTTCTGATGGAAATGAAATGACAGATCCTGTTACACCACATGTCAGGGCTATAGATGCATTTAATCCACAAGATCCAGCAATTTTACGCGCTTTGAAAGGTGGGGTCACAACCGTTATGATCCTTCCGGGGAGCGCTAATCCCATAGGAGGTCAAGGGGCGATCCTAAAGCTTAAGCGTTCGACCGTTGATAAGATGATCGTCAAAGAACCTGCTGGCTTGAAGATGGCCTTTGGAGAGAATCCGAAGAGGGTCTATGGAGAGCAGAAGAAAATGCCCTCGACGAGAATCGGAGTTGCTGCAGTGGTGAGGGATTACTTCCTGAAGGTTCAGGATTACATGATGGAAAAGGAAGTTGCAAAAAAGGAGGGAAAACCTTTCACGAAGAGAAATTTGAAATATGAAATAGGAGAAATGGTGTTAAAGCGGACGATCCCTGCAAGAATCCATGCACACCGAGCGGATGATATCTTAACTGCTATGAGAATCGCAGAGGAATTCGGTTTCAATCTCGTGATCGAGCATGGGACTGAAGGATACAAGATCGTAGATGTCTTAAAAGAGAGGAAGGTTCCTGTAGTCGCTGGACCATTTTTGGCCTTCAGAACGAAATACGAACTCAAGGATATGACGATGAAGGCTATAAAGATCCTGAATGAAAACGGCATATTGGCTTCTTTGATGTGCGATCATCCCGTTATTCCTCTCGAATATGCTTCGATCCAGGCGGCAGCAGGATTGAGATATGGAGCAAAAGAAGAAGACCTTCTCAAAATGTTAACTATAAACCCTGCAAAGATACTTGGAATAGATGATAGGATAGGCACAATAGAAGAGGGCAAGGATGCGGATCTCGTAGTGTGGAGTGGACATCCTTTCGATATGTCTTCGAAGGTGGAGAGTGTGTATATAGATGGGAAAGAGATACCACTCGAGCGGTAAAAAAGAGCTCTGCCGGTGAAATCGAATCAATCTTTTGCAGAATGGGATAAAGTGTTATCCTTGTTATAAATACTGAGTTTTAACCCGATCTGGATCTCAGTAGACTCGTATTTCATTTCCTTTGTACACGACGTAATTTTAGAAGGATGTTCTTCGAGATCGATCAGATAATTATCGATCGTCTTATCTTTCGGATATAACGCAAAACTACTTGTAGAAATCAGATACAGCAATTCCAGTACCTTTTTAAGAACCTCTTTCCCATAACCCTTCAACCTCTCATATGCCTCTTTGGTCAGGAAAAGAAGTTTTTTCCTCTATTAGAAGTTATTTTTGCCAGTTTTGCCAATAGGTCAAAAAGTGCCTGTTCATCATCGAATATCGATTTCGAACTTCTTACATCAGCTTCTTCTATCACCGCTTCGTATCTTTTCACAAAAACATCCAGAGATAGCACCTCACACTTACCGCTTTCTCCATTTTGTTGGAATTTAATGCTCAAGTTTACACTATTTTCTTTTATATTTCCCCGTATCCATGCGTTGTTGCCAACATGAGAAAAGGTCAGACCGAAATTTACCACGTTTC
>WFSK01000083.1 GCA_015486095.1 Thermotogae bacterium | reverse complement strand
CTTTCTAATGTGTCCAACACCTCTGAAGCTATTCTGGAAACATTATTGTAGAATAGCAGCAAAACTCCTTTTACCGAATTTCCGCTAAGAATTGGCAAACTGACAACAGCTCCATTCTTCCCTTGCAACCACTGTTCATCGACATTTACCGATGAACTATCCAAGCATGCCACCTTTTTGAAGCGAATCGTCCTCGAAAAGATGTCTTTTTCCTCGTTTGACGTGAGGATCCTCTCAGGTAGTTCATCGTTACCTTTCGATGAGATAAGCTTAAGTGTATTTTTATCGTACACATAAAAGGCTCCGCTATCGATCTCGAAATATTTTGTGAGTGTGTTCAACAGAGCATCCGATATTGCAAAAAGATCATCCTTTCTGGAAAAGATGTTTTCTATCTCCGATAGCATTTGAATCATCTGCTTTGATCTGAGCATCTCTGACACATCGGTTAACATAGAAAGGACATAGAATGTATCTTCAAGTTTTGTAGTCCAATGTGTAATGAATAGATACTTTTTAGGGTTATCACCATATTTCCACTCGAAGAGCTGTCCATTACTCATATCTATAATCGAGGACATTTTATCATTTACATGCCTTAAAAATGGGGTTATGACGTCGTTTATGTTCTTGTTCAACAGCGCTTCTCGAGGGATCGATAATATCTTAGAGACATTTTCATTTGCAAAAATGATTTCACCCGACAACTTTCTTATTAACAATCCTTTATCGTCGTTTTCTACATATTCGCGATAAATAGTAAAATCATTAGAAAGCCTCTTCATATGGAGATGTTCATTCACGATATTCGAAGCTACTACTGAGATCATCCTTCCGATCTTTATATCCCTATCGTCAAAGCGTTCTTCATCGAGGTTATCTAGATTCAGATTTGCATAACAGCTCCCATCTACGATTATCGGTATGATGAGAGTCGATCTAACCCGCAGAACACCAGTTCTTTTCAGTACTTCATAGATCTTACTATCGAGAAATTCCTCATCTCTTATACTTATGTTATGTACCACTTCGACTTCATCGAGAAGCAAGAGATTTCTTTCATTCAATTCCAACTTCTTCAATTCCCTTGCGTTATATCCATAGACGAAGCCAAATGCATACTTGCCATCATCCTTCTTGAATATGAGAGAAGCCTTTTTTGCCCTTCGAATCAACTTCAGGGATTCTAAGGTCAATTGTCTGAAGATACCGTTTATATCTTTTTCTTTTGATATCACGGAGAAAAATCTTACGACATCCTCTATTCCAATTTCGTTGGAGCTGGCATATTTTATCTCTTTTTCGGACCTCCTATGCTGCTTTAGAATTCCGATACTACCACCTCAATTTCATATCTCTCGCAGCTTTTACTTCATCCAGCCTCTTTACCGGTGTACTCGATGGTGCATCTCGCAACAATTCTGGAGCCTTTTCAGCCTCTTCTGCTATACGATTCAAAATATCCGCATATCTATCCAAAGTTCGCTTTGACTCCGTTTCAGTAGGTTCGAACATGAGGGCCTCTGGGACTATGAGAGGAAAATATATGGTGGGTGGATGAACACCGTAGTCCAAAAGTCTTTTCGCTATATCAAGAGTTTTTATGCCATATCTTTTGTATTCTTTACCTGTTGCAACGAATTCGTGTTTACAGATGGTATCGTAGGGTACAAGATAATGACCTTTTATGAGCGATTTCAAGTAATTGGCATTCAGAACAGCCATTTGAGCAATCTTCTTCATATTATCTCTTCCCACGCTGAGTATGTACGCATATGCCTTCACCAATACAGTAAAATTACCATAAAAACTGCGTACCCTTCCTATGGATTTCGGTCTACTGTAATCGAGATAATACTTATCCTCTTCTGCAGAATATTCGACAGTTGGAATAGGTAAAAATGGTATCAATACTTTTTTTACACCTATTGGTCCACTTCCCGGACCCCCTGTACCATGTGGGGTAGAAAACGTTTTGTGCAGGTTGAGATGTACGACATCGAATCCCATATCACCTGGTCTTGCATAACCTAAGATAGCGTTCATATTCGCACCATCGTAGTAAAGAAGCGCACCTACGTCGTGAGCGAGCTTCGCTATCTGAACTATCTCCCTTTCGAATAATCCAAGTGTGTTCGGATTGGTTAGCATTATACCTGCTACATCTGTGTCGAGTACATTCTTCAAAGCATCTATATCTACCAAACCATTTGAATTAGATTTAACTTCCACGACATCGAAGCCGTTCATGGCAGAAGAAGCGGGATTCGTACCATGGGCAGAATCCGGAACTATCATCTTCCTCCTTGTATCTCCCCTACTCTCGTGATAGGCCCTTATTATTGCGACTCCTGTGAATTCTCCATGTGCTCCTGCTGCTGGTTGTAGGGTGACTTTATCCATACCGGTTAATTCTGCGAGGAAGGACTGAAGTTCGTAAATGAGTTCGAGTGCTCCCTGAACACTGTCGATCGGTTGATAGGGATGTATATATGTGAATCCATCCAATTTAGCGATCTCTTCATTCACCTTGGGATTATATTTCATAGTGCAGGAACCGAGAGGATAGATACCCTCATCTATAGAATAGTTCTTCTTTGCGAGATTGTAGAAATGTCTGACCACTTCGGGTTCACTCAGTTCTGGCAACGCGGGGGGAGTATCTCTCAATGAAGATTCGGGGAAAAGGGTATTCAACTCGGGAGCAGGACAATCGTTCTTCGGTAAAGATATTCCATGCTTACCCGGTACCGACTTTTCGATGAGAAGTTTATCTGTCATAATTCACAACCCCTCCAGTATCGTGATCAAATCATCTATGTCTTCTCTTTCCACCGTTTCTGTAACAGCGAACAGCGCCGTATTGTTTAGCTCGGTGTAGAATCTTCCAAGATTCAAAGGACCTATTATCTTATGTTTTAAGAGGATCGAATTGAGCTCATCCACATCCAATTCCGTTTCAACGACGAATTCGTTGAAAAATGGGGCATTGAACTTCAACTTGAATTTATCCAGTTCATCAAGTCTCTCTGCGAGATAATGTGCCTTATACGTGTTGAGTTCTGACAATTCTCTCATACCATTTTTTCCGAGCAAGGCGAGATAGGCAGAAGCTATTATTATACCCAAGGCATGATTGGAACATATGTTAGAAGTTGCCTTTTGACGCCTTATATGTTGTTCGCGGGTTTGCAAGGTCATAACGAATCCTCGTTTTCCTTCCTTATCCACAGTTTCACCTACCACCCTGCCAGGCATTTGCCTCACAAAATGCCTTTTTGTGGCGAAGATCCCAAAATGAGGTCCTCCGAACGAAGGAGGGAGAGCCAGGGTCTGTCCTTCGCCTACTACTATGTCGGCATCAAAATCTCCTGGAGGCTTCAGAATGCCAAGGCTCAGTGGATTTACCACGATTATCTTCAGGATATCGGGAGGTAGTTCTTTCAACCTCTCGAGCGGTTCGACCACACCAAAGAAATTAGGAGATTGTATTACAACTGCAGATACGTTGGTACTCACCTTTGCCTTTAAGGCATTGAAATCGGTTTCCCCCTTTTCGTTATAAGGGATCCTGTTTATTTCTATCTTTGGCCCACGAGAATACGTCTCACATACCTGCACGTATTCTGGATGAACCGTTCTGGAGATCAGGATCTCATATCTGCCAGTTATACGAGAGGCCATAAGCATCGCCTCTGCCAAGGCACTGCCACCATCGTACATGGAGGCATTTGACACCTCCATGTTGAGTAATTCGCACATCATCGATTGATATTCAAAAAATGCTTGGAGTGTGCCCTGAGATACCTCTGGTTGATAAGGAGTATACGCGGTGTAGAATTGCGGCAAGGATGCGACATAGTTCACCACAGAAGGAACGTAATGATGGTATATTCCTCCACCTAAAAAGCAGATATAGTCTTTAACGTTTGCATTCTTATCCGCCAATTCCTTCAAGCGCCTTACGACATGCATCTCATCGCTCCCTTGAGGTATATTCAGAGTACCTTTGAATCTGATCTCTTCGGGAATATCGGCAAAGAGTTCTTCTATGTCTTTTACTCCTATCTCATCGAGCATAGTCTGAATGTCTTCCTTTGAGTGAGGAAGATAAGGTAAGTAATTCAACTTCTACACCTCTCTTGAAAATGAAATAAGTGGTGCCGAGGACGGGACTTGAACCCGTATGACCGAAATCGATCACAAGAACCTGAATCTTGCGCGTCTGCCAATTCCGCCACCTCGGCAACATGGAGAATCCACAATGTCGATCTTAAATTATGATATCAGAATGCATCGTAAAAGTAAAGACCGTTAGGATGCCCGAAACTTATGAGGATAGAAATCCTGCCATCGTTGTAACAGTAGTCATTAGCACTGGAATTCCTATGTTGTACGATTACCGATCCCTCGTTTC
>WFSK01000082.1 GCA_015486095.1 Thermotogae bacterium | reverse complement strand
CGAAGATGAGCGCCCTCGATGGGATCATAGATGTAGATGAACTCGTGAGGAGGTTGAAGGAGTGGGGACATAAAGCCGTTGCCGTGACCGATCACGGGGTGGTTCAGGCGTTTCCAGAATTTTACAGGAAGTGTAAAGAAAACGGTATAAAGCCCATATTGGGTATGGAGGGCTATTTGATAAAGGACTCTTCGGATGAGATCTTCATCGATTGGCACCTTGGCGATATAGGATTCAGGAAGCAAAGGTATATAGTCTTTGACCTGGAGACGACATCTCTCAATCCTAAGGGTGGAAAAATTATCTCCATTGGTGCGGTGGAAATAGAAGGAGGAGAAATGAAGAAAGAGTTCCAGAGGATGATAAAGATAAAAGACGAGCTGAGCGCAGAGATAACAAACCTGACGGGCATAACCGAAGATATGCTAAATAATGGTGTCCCACTCGCTAATGCTCTAAAGGATTTTTTGGAATTCGCAGGAGATGGCATCCTCGTTGGGCATAACGTTAGGTTCGATTACAGATTCCTGCGATATGCTGCCAAATCGGAATTGGGTATAACCTTGAAAATACCACAAATAGATACTCTCGGCATGGCCAGATTGTTATTAAAACTGAAAAGCTACACCCTTGATTCTATGGCAAAACGATTGGGATTCGGTGACTTCAAGCATCATAGGGCATTGGATGACGCGAAGATGACAGCAAGATGTTTCCTCAAGTTCCTTGATATGCTTGAAAACGAGCATGATGTTCGTACCCTTTCCGAATTCAACGATATGATGGAGACATCTGCCCCTGGCTCTCCGAAGAGATATCATGTCACGATATTGGTGAAGAATCAGAAGGGCTTGAAGAATCTGTACCGACTCGTTTCAGAATCCCACACAAAGTATTTCTATTTCAAACCAAGAATACCCAAAAAGAGGCTTGAAAAGTTTAGAAATGGTTTATTGATAGGCACAGCCTGCATCTCGGGTGAATTGACCCAAGCATATCTGGACGGTGCATCGGATGAGGAATTGGAGCAGATTGCCTCTCAGTACGATTACCTGGAGATACAACCCATATCCAACAGTGAGATATGGGCATCAGAACACGGGATCGATGTGATCAGGCTGGAAGAGATGAATAGAAGGATAGTGGAGCTGGGCAAGAAACTGAACAAAAGGGTTGTTATGACGAGTGATGCTCACTTTCTCGACCCCGAAGACGCCTTTGTGAGGAAGATACTTCAGATGGGGCAGAAATACAAGAATTGGGATAAACAACCAGGGACATATCTACGTACCACAGATGAGATGATGGAAGAAGCCAAGAGGTATTTAACTCCTGAACAGGCATATGAAGTGGTGGTGAAGAACACGAACGCCATAGCCGATGAGATAGAGGATATCAAATTGATCTTCGATGAACTCCATCCTCCCCACATAGATGGGGCGGAAGAAGATATAAAGAGGATATGTGATATGCGCTTGAAAGAACTATACGGAAATGAACCACCCGCTTTGATAAAGAATAGGGTGGATAGAGAATTATCCGCCATAATTGGAAATGGTTACGCTGTTCTTTATTTGATAGCTCAGAAATTAGTCGCCAAATCTAACCGAGATGGATATATTGTAGGTTCGAGAGGATCGGTAGGGTCATCATTCGTCGCCTATCTTCTCGGTATAACTGAAGTAAATCCTTTACCTCCCCACTACAGGTGTCCTTCCTGCAAACGGGTGGAGTTCGTGGAAGGCGTCGATTCTGGATTCGATCTGCCCGATAAGGATTGCCCTGTTTGTAAGGTGAAGATGGTAAAAGATGGACAAAACATACCGTTTGAAGTGTTCATGGGATTCAAGGGAGATAAGATACCAGATATAGACCTGAACTTCTCCGGTGAATACCAACAGCGTGCACATGATTATACGGTCAAGTTGTTCGGTAAAGAACACGTTTTCAGAGCAGGTACGATATCCACCATTGCGGATAGAACCGCATTTGGATACGTCAAGAATTTCGCCGAAAAGACTGGTGAGGCGATGAATTCTGCCGAGATGCAGAGATTGATAATCTCACTCACCGGTGTCAAAAGGACGACGGGACAGCATCCAGGCGGTTTGATGATAATTCCACAGGATATGGAGGTTTATGACTTCACACCTGTTCAATTCCCTGCCAATGAGTTGAACACTCCTATAAAGACCACCCATTTCGATTATCACTCCATACATGATGCACTCGTAAAACTCGATCTACTCGGGCACGATAATCCTACTATGATAAAAATATTAAAAGAATTAACAGGTAAAGACCCTCTGGAAGTTCCCATGTCAGACCATGCCACTATGATGCTCTTTTCTTCTACCCGTTCTCTGAAATTCAAAGAGAAGACGAATTATTTTTCGGTTGGAACAGTAGGTATTCCTGAGTTCGGAACACATTTTGTCAGACAGATGCTGAAGGAGACGAAGCCGAAGACCTTCGCTGATCTGGTACGCATATCTGGTCTATCTCATGGGACGGATGTATGGCTGAACAACGCACAAAAACTGATAGAGGAAGGTGTTACAGATCTATCTCATGTTATATCCGTTAGAGACGATGTGATGAATTATCTAATAGGCAGAGGAATGGAACCCGCTTTGGCATTCGAGATAATGGAAAGGGTTAGAAAAGGGAAGGGATTGGCAGAGAAAGAAGAGGAAGAGATGAAAAAACTCGGGATACCCTCCTGGTACATATCGTCTTGCAATAAGATCAAGTACATGTTCCCAAAGGCACATGCGGTTGCATATGTTACCATGGCATTCAGGATAGCGTATTTCAAATGCCATTATCCACTCGCATTCTATGCGACGTATTTCTCCACGCAAAAAGGATTGCATGCGGAGTGGGTAAAGGATGGAATGATAGGAATAGCCCGAAGATTAAAGGAATTATCTTCAAAAGGAAATTCCCTCAATGTGAAAGAGAGGGGAGAGATGACGTCATTAGAAGTTGCGTACGAAATGTACCTAAGAGGTTTTGATTTCAAACCATTAGACTTGGATAGGTCCGATTCCACCAGGTTCTTAATAGAGGATAATGGCTTGAGGTTACCTTTCTCTACACTCGAAGGGCTTGGGGGAAAGGTTGCAAACAGCATTATAGAAGAGAGGAAGAAGAGACCTTTCACTTCTATTGAAGATCTACAAAAAAGAACCCGGCTAAACAAAACACATATAGAGATGATGAAAAGATATGGCATATTCGACAACCTACCAGAACGTGAACAAATCAGCTTGTTCGGATGAAGAAAGGGGCAAAGCGAAAATGAACAGATACTGCAAAGACCTGTTCCTACAGCTTCTCCAATGTTTAGCTATCTTTAATTACAAAATGAAAATATCCGGGGTAATCCTCGGGGTGGAGATTACCCCTGTGGTTGTTGGAGAGCCTATTTCCTTCCCCCTTTATCCCAAAGCTGGTATCAGTAAGTGAATACGGTTGATTCTCAAGATAAATTCCCCATCCTTTGTTATTCATGATCCTATTCTGAGAGGCATCTAAAAGCCCTTTTCCATTCATTCTTATACCGTTATCATCATTATACGATATCTGATTTTCACTCGCAGTAACCTTACTCCTTCCTTCAATAACTATTCCTGTGTAGTTTTCAGAGATCTGGTTTCTTTGAACCTCGGCGAGGACCTTACCACTCACAAAGATACCTGTTGATAGATGTCCTATGAAGTTATCGCAAATTGAAACGTAAATATTCCCCAGTAGCCGAACTCCTATCCCTTCTTTTTTATCATTATAACAGCCGCCGATGATCTTATTCTTTTCAATGATAACTTCTTGTGATCTCGATCCTAAAACCTCAATACCAACACTACAAGTGAATATGGTTATATTGCTGAGAACAACATGCCGATGTTTACCACTCAGGACTATCATTATCGTAGGTCTGCGATCATCGGCGGGCATCAAGAACGTGTTTTCTGCATCTTCTCCGATCAGTACTATATCTTTATTGATCAGAAGATTCTCCCGATAAGTACCCTTATCGATCTTTATGATATCTCCTTCTTTTGCAGCACTGATCGCCTTCTGAATCCCAGTGAATTCAGTATTAGAAGAAGTTTTCGTAATCGCCGTCTCCTCGGTCACCATAACCAACCTTTCTGCCTTTATAAAGGCTTTAGCTCCCCTCTAAAACCGTTCTTGAAATCAAAAAATTAACAAGCTTCTCGACGAAGAACTATCCTAACGATATTGGAAATTGAATAGGTACACTGTATAGATATTCTACCTGAACTGTTACCCCTATATTTTGGCTATATTGATCAGTAGGCTGAACACTTCCTAATGGGTTTATGCCATCAGATGGATCTGCGAGAACCATCATACCGAAAATCAGAAAAAGAATCAAAACTACGATCAAAATGTACTTTTTCATACCATTCACCCCTTTTTCTTGATGCACATATTTACTATATCACACCTATTCTGACAATCAAATTTTGTACCCCTGGAAAGCCCCGTCATTCGAAGAGTTTTAGCCCCTGATTTTTATGCCTTTTCAACATGTTGGATTTTTTGACCCAAAACAGGGCACCCCCTATGCCAAAACACCCATCAATGCTGCATATAAAATCAAAACGTACTTCTTCATGCCATTAAACCTTTTTCTCAAAACACACGTTTACTATACCACACTTATTCTGACAATCAAATTTTGTATCCCAGAAAAGCCTTGCTACTCGAGGGGTTTCGGCCTCTGATCTTTATGCGTTTTCAACATGTTGGAATTTTTGACCCAAAACAGGGCATCCTATGTGTTAAAATGTAGGTAAAAGAATTCAAGAATTCAGGAGAATCACTGTGCATAAAACTGTCCCTGAGGTTGCGAAGATCCTGTTCACCTACGGTATATCGTATTCAAAACCTTTCTTAAACTACGCCATTGAAAGAGGAAAGGGAACAAGAGAATACAGAAGCTGGAAATACTACTTTTCTTCGCTGAAGTACGAACATAATAGAAACTATAAAAAATCTCTTGAAGAAGTAGAAAAAGGATTGAGAAGATGTCGCTCAAAAACATTATATT
>WFSK01000081.1 GCA_015486095.1 Thermotogae bacterium | reverse complement strand
GTCCTGTTTCTATCTCTGATGTGGGGCACGATAATAGGAGGTACTGCCACCTTTCTCGGAGGCGCCAGAGCCCCTCTTGCCATCGCAATGATGAATAATTTAACGGGTAGGGATATTTCCTTCTTCGAATGGATGCTTGCCACCCTTCCCGTCGTTTTGAGTATGAGCATGGTGGCCATCTTCATCCTCTTCTACATCATCGGAAGGAATCCGATAAACCTATCGGAAGTACGGAGCAGAATAGAAGCAGATCTCGAAGCTATGGGAAAGATGACCTCCAGAGAAAAGGCGGTGGGTATCATCATCCTCGTAACGATCCTCTTGTTGGTCCTCGAAACCAGATTGGGCATAGCAAATATAATGATACTTGCCGTTGCGATCCTCTTCATGCTCTCCTTATCGAATTGGAAAGAGGTTGAAGAGGATGTGAATTGGGGTATAATCTTGATGTATGGAGGAGCTATTACCTTGGGATACACGTTGAATATAACGGGCACATCGCGTTGGATCGCCACATCGACACTCGGCTATCTTTTGCCACATACCACCGTTTTCCTGGCGATGATCATCCTCACATCCATCGCTACCACCGAGGTCATAAGCAACTCGGCGGTCGTTGCCCTCCTCATGCCAGTCATCTTCGGTATGAACAGCCACATCCCTGCCCAGATCCTCGCCCTGAGTGTGGCACTTCCTTCGGGATTGGCATTCACCTTGCCCATGAGCACCCCGGCGGTTGCACTCTCCCTTTCTTCTGGATACTTAGAAGTAAAGGATACGGTGAGATATGGGGTCTTTCTCAACATCTCCGGATGGCTCTTCTGTACCCTCGCAAGCATATTCTATTGGCCTACACTCTTCGGATAAAGGCGGTTTTGAGCAATGATAGTACTTGGGATCACGGTCTCGATGATAGGCTCAAAGGTATTAGAACGATTCGCTCGCGACAACTCGAAGCGAGGGGATATATACCTCCTTCTCATCGTTGATCCCAATATCATGGAGATATGTTCGGAGTATCTCATAAAAAAGGGATGGTTGGGTGTTCAGTATGGAGAAGATATAAGCAAGGTTTTGATCGAGAATTACACCACTCGATTCAAGACCCTTTCCGAAAGGCTGCAAAGGCTCGGGGAGGTCAAAAACGTCAGATTCGTCGTGGGAAGAGTAGATGAGATCTTGCTCAAAGAAGTCGGTGAGATCGCTCCCGACGAGATCGTCGTATTCAAGAAGAAGGAAGAACCCATATGGGCTTTCTACGAGCCGGTTTTTGAGAATCTTCATATAAAACTGGGAAAGAAGTTCGAGATAATAAAGGTATAAAGGAGGAGATCGATTTGATTCAACCACATGGAGGCAAATTGGTGAATTCGATAGTGAGTTCGGAGGAGAGAGAAGAATTGCTCAAGAGGGCAAAGGAGCTCAAGAAGATCAGATTGCCGCTGTACAAGATAAGGGAGTTGGAAAACATAGCGACGGGTTTGTTCAGTCCATTAGAAGGATTCATGGATCACGATGATTACCTCGGTGTGATAAGGGATATGAGATTAAAAAGTGGTATCGTTTGGACGATCCCCATCATCCTTCCCGTCGAAAAGGACATTATGAACGATATAGGTATAGGTGAAGAGGTGGCGTTAGTCGACCTAAACGGTGAGGTCTATGGAGAGTTACGGGTCACGGATAAATTCTCTCGCGATATGGAGTTGGAGGCGAGAGAGGTCTTCAGGACCACGGATGAAAGGCATCCCGGCGTTCGCAAGATATATTCGGAAGAGAAGCAAGCGGTGGGTGGAGTAATAAGACTCTTGAAGAGACTGAACTACGGTGTATTCGAAAGATACAGATTCGATCCTCAAGAGACGAGGAAGATGTTTGAGGAGAGGGGATGGAAGACGATAGTCGCATTTCAAACGAGAAATCCCGTGCACAGGTCTCATGAATACCTTCAAAAGACGGCGCTGGAGATGGTCGATGGTTTATTCCTGAATCCCCTGGTGGGAGAAACGAAGAAAGATGATATCCCGGCAAACGTGAGGATGAAGACCTACGAAGTCCTTTTGGAGAATTATTATCCAAAAGATAGAGTTGTACTCGGCGTCTTTCCCGCGAACATGTTCTATGCAGGGCCAAGGGAGGCTATCTTCCATGCGATATGCAGAAAGAACTTCGGCTGCACTCACTTCATAGTGGGTAGAGATCACGCAGGCGTGGGCCATTATTACGGTACATATGATGCGCAGAAGATCTTCGATCAGTTCGAGCCAGAGGAGATCGGTATCGTGCCCCTCAAATTCGAGAATGCGTTCTATTGCAGGAAATGTGGATCTATGGCAACGTCGAAGACCTGTCCACACGATGCGGAGTTCCATGTATACCTGAGCGGTACCAAAGTACGGGAGATGCTTTCGGAAGGGAAGCTCCCACCCAGAGAATTCATGAGGCCAGAGGTCTCCGAGATCCTGCTCGAATACTACACCGAAAGGAAGGACGCGAGTGAGTAAAGCGGTCGTCATAGGGCTCGATTGCGCATCACCTCAATTGATATTCGAGAGGTGGCTCAACGAGCTGCCGAACATAAAGAGACTCACAAAGGATGCCGTTTACGGGCGATTGAAGTCCACGATACCTCCGATAACCGTACCCGCATGGATGAGTATGGTGACGGGCAAAGACCCCGGGGTACTCGGTCTGTATGGATTCAGGAATAGAAGAGATCACTCTTACGAGAACCTGTTCATAGCCAATTCCTCGAAGGTCCATGAGAAGACCGTATGGGATATCCTCGGAGAGAACGGTAAGAGAGTCATCGTGTTGAGCGTTCCGTTGACCTACCCACCCAAAAGGGTGAATGGATATCTCGTGACGAGTTTCTTAACACCCGACACGAAGCACAACTACACCTATCCCATGTCGTTGAGGAGAGAGATCGAAAAGGTAGTGGGAGAATACATGTTCGATGTCCCCGATTTCAGGACGAACGAGAAGGAGAGATTGTTGAGAGACATATACGAGATGACGGAAAAGAGATTCACGCTCGCCAGGTACCTGTTGGAAAACAAAGAATGGGATTTCTTCATGATGGTTGAGATAGGGATAGATAGGATTCACCACGGATTCTGGGCATTTCACGATGAAACTCACCCGAAGTACGTACCAGGTAATCCCTTCAAGGCAGCCATAAGGGATTATTACAAATACGTGGATGGTAAGATAGGAGAATTGTTGGCCGTAATACCAGAAGATGCGAATGTGATGCTGGTCTCAGACCATGGTGTGAAGAAGATGGTAGGTGGTATCTGCATAAACGAATGGCTCATAGATAAAGGATATCTCGTCTTGGAAGAATATCCGGATACCCTAACCCCCTTCAGCGAACTGAAGGTGAATTGGAAGAAGACGAAGGCCTGGGCATTTGGAGGTTATTACGGCAGGGTCTTTCTCAACGTACGGGGGAGAGAGCCAGATGGGGTGATCTCCGAAGATGAGTACAGAGCTTTTAGGGATAAGATCGCAGAAGAGATCAAGGATATCCCGGATGAAGAAGGTAAAAAGCTCGATACAAAGGTCTTCTATCCGGAGGAATTGTACGAGAAGACGAACAACATACCACCCGATCTGATCGTGTACTTCGATGATCT
>WFSK01000080.1 GCA_015486095.1 Thermotogae bacterium | reverse complement strand
GTAGGAGGGATATCTCGATGTGCATCGTTGTGTAAGTGAAATAATGTTGTTCGACTTACAGGGGTATCACGTCGGACTGTGACGAGCGTCCTTCCTGCACGCCGTCACATTCGAAACCTCCTGTTTCTCACCGACGTGATACCTTCCTTCATCTTCACAACCACTTACAACACTTCGCACATCGAGATATACCTCCTACCGAATCGTTGAAGGAGAAAAAAGTCTTGTTTGGATCTTCATCAACACAGTTTAACATAGAGCTGTACCTATAAGTGTAGATCATCCCAATACCACTGGCAGTACCTCTTGTCAGTTAGATTTGAAGAACTGATGAAGGACTTATTTCAGTTATGATAATCTAAGGGCAACTAAACCCGGGTTATGAAGACTTCGCTTTCTTCTGTGAAAGGATATCGAGTATTACATCCTTATCGTAGAATGGTACCTCATAGCCGTTGAATATCTGCGTCCTCTCATGTCCTTTTCCCGCCACTATTACCATATCCTTTGGCTTTGCGATAGTCAGTGCATATTCTATTGCCCTTCTCCTATCGGGTATCGAAAGCCAGTTGTTTCCAACTGCACCTTCTTCTATACTTCGTATGATATCTAAAGGAACTTCCCTTTTGGGATTATCGTTTGTAATAACCGTGATATCCGCCAACGACGTCACGACATTTCCCATGACAGGACGCTTCTTCTTATCGCTCTCACCACCGGCACCGAAGACCACTATCAATCTTCCCTGGGTAAGCCTCCTGGCAGTAGCTATCATCTTCTTCAATGCATCAGGGGTGTGGGCAAAATCGACGACCACATCGAACGGCATAGGTGTGTCTATGAACTCAAATCTACCGTCTACACCGGGGAAGCATTCCAACGCATCTTTAATTCTCGTGAATGAAATGCCTTCTTTCAATCCAACACAGATGGCAGCTAACACGTTGTATACGTTGTAATTTCCTACCATAGGTACGTTTATCTCGCCGAGCGGATTATCGTGAACGAAAAGAACAAAACTTATGCCCTCACGACTCACTTCTATCCCTTTCGCCCTTACCGTCCCTTGCCTTATCCCGTAGGTGATGACTCTATCTTGTTCTATTATTGAAGAAAACTCTTCAGATATCACACTGAGATCGGCATTTATCACCGCATATCCCGAAGGCTTTAGCATCTTGAAAAGTTTCTTCTTGGCATCGATGTAATCTTTCATGGTCTTATGGTAATCCAGATGATCGTGGGTTATATTAGTTAGGATGGCATAGTCGAACCTGCATCCGTTCAACCTCCCCATAGAAAGTGCATGGGAAGACGCTTCCATGAGCATGTACTTTCCACCGCGCGATATCGTCTCCTTCAAAAGATATTGGACGGTCGAGGCGCTCGGTGTGGTGTTCTTGGCTTCATATATTTCGTCTATGAGGATGTTCTCGATCGTACCTATTAAACTGCACTTCTTCCCGGTCGTCTCCTCGAATATGTGTTTCAAAAGAAAGGTGATCGTCCCCTTACCGTTAGTTCCCGTGACCCCTATGACTTTCAGGTGTTCTGAAGGCATATTGTAAACGCGCGCGGAGAGTTTTCCCTCGAGCAAACGGGTATCATTTGAGAGCAGGAGAGGAATGCTTGCGGGGAGATCAACCTCTTTTTGGGATAACACGGCTACCGCTCCGTTTTTCAACGCATCCTGTACACATTCGTGTCCATCTCTCTCGAATCCCTTTATCGCCACGAACAGGTAGCCATCTTTTATCTTTCTCGAATCACTCTCCACACCCTTGATATCGATGTTCAGTTTACCCTGTCTTACATCTACATCGTATCCCTTTATGAGTTCTGACAATATCATAACTATTCTTCTCTTATGAACTTCTCGAATTCTTTGAGAGGAAGAGTGTTTATGATATCTGCCCTCGTCAGCCAGGCACGGCGTGCAACTCCTATCCCATATTTCATGTCGTCCAAACCTTCTCTCGAGTGGGCATCCGTACCTATGACGAATTTCAATCCATATGTCTTTTTGGCATGCATGGCATTCATATCGTTCAGATCGAGCCTCTTCGGATTCGCATTTATCTCGAGTATCGTTCCAGTATTCTTCGCTTCCTCCAGCAGTTCTTCTAAATCCACTTCGTATCCTTCCCTCTCTCCGATCACCCTTCCCGTTGGATGGGCTATTATCTTTATCTTCTTTATCCTCATCGCCTTTTTCAATCTTTCCATGATCTTCTTCATCGGCTGTGTAAGAGCCGTATGAATCCCTGCGAGGCAGATATCGAAGATCTCCAACTCCTCTTCCGGGAAATCCACTCTCCCATCCGATAGGATGTTGAGCTCTGCACCGAAGAAGATCCTGATCTTATCACCGAATTTCTCATTCAGTTCATCTATCTCCCTCTTTTGTCTCTTGTATTCATCGAGTGTTAATCCAGAGGCAACGCCAAGGGCCTTCGCATGGTCGCTGACGACTATATATTCGTAACCCAATTCCATCGCTCTTTTCACCATCTCTTCGAGTGTGTTGGCACCATCTGAATACGTCGTGTGCATGTGTATGTCCCCTTTTATATCAAATAGCTCTACCAGGTTCGGTAGGTCATTCGTCATCGCCGCCTCGACTTCGCCCCTATCTTCCCTCATCTCGGGTGGTATCCAGGGTAGGCCAAGGGCGTTGTAGACATCCTCTTCCTTCTCACCACCTATCTTTCTTTCGGTCTTCACCTCGAAAACACCGTATTCGTTTATCTTGTATCCGCTCTTTATGGCGAGTTCTCTCAGCTTTATGTTGTGTTGCTTCGAACCCGTGAAGTACTGGATCGCCGCACCGAAGGATGAGGGCTCTACCACTCTCAGGTCGACCTGGAGTCCTTCGTTTGTGAGGATGGATGTCTTGGTCTCTCCCTTCACGACGATATCTTTTATCATGGGAACTTCGATGAACCTTGCCATCACCTCTTCTGGCTTCTCACTCGTCGCAAGGATATCGATATCCCCGATCTTTTCCTTCATTCTCCTTATACTCCCGCATACCTGGATCTTCTCGATGGGAGAATTCTTTTTCAAAAACTCAACGATGGCTTCTGCAAGGGGGAGCCCGATCCCGATCGACACTCTCTTCTCTACCTTTTTCTTCCTCAATCCCTGGATCGCCTTGAGGATATTCTCTTCCTTTTTCGCACCGAAACCCGGTAGAGAACGTATCTTACCATTCAAAGCAGCCTCTTTTAACTCTTCAACCGTAGTTATACCGAGGTGCTTATAGAGGGCGTAGGCTCCCTTTGGACCTATACCAGAGATCTTCTCCATCTCAAGGAGAGAAGGAGGCACCTTTTTCTTGAACTCTTCGAGTTTTTCTATCTTTCCCGTTTCCAGATATTGAACGATCTTCTTCGCTATTCCTGAACCGATCCCCTTGATCTCCGTGAGTCTGTTCTCCCTTGCGAGGTCTTCAATGGGAGTTGGCAAATATTCGATGGCCCTCGCGGCCTTGACATACGCGTTAACCTTAAACGGGTTTTCTCCCGCCAATTCGGCGAGCGAGGCGAGTTCATAAAACTTCTGAGATACCTCTTTGTTCCTCATCGTCGATCTTCCTCATCAAAAGCTTATATAGAATTCCCTTAGGTCCCCCTTGTATTCCTCTTCCTTCTTCACCACATTCTCCACTCTGGCGAAGGCAGGCCCCTTCCAGAGGTATGTTTCCAGCTTCTTTATATTCTCTTCTTTCCCTTCCACCAGCACCTCCACATCACCATCTGGCCTGTTCCTGACAAAACCGTTCAAATTCAACTTCCTCGCCTTCTCTTCTACATACCATCTAAAACCAACACCCTGCACTCTGCCAGTTATGGTGAAATGCACACGCTTCATGTACCTTGACCTTCGATCCTCCCCAATATCCTTTCGCATTTTTCTTTTAATCGTTTTGGAATATATCTATCCTCGAGGAGTCTATTCAAATACGACTTGATCTCCCCTCTTCCTCCTTTCGATTCGTCTAACCAATCTGCAATGGCATCCACTACCTTTTCCTTCAACGAATATCCTTCTTTTTCTATACCATTTATGTTCAAACCCTTTTTGATGGCATTCATCTCTTCCCGTTCATTCATATCGATCAAGCGCAGATAGGCATTTATCTTCAAGGACAATCGATCAAGTGTGGCGAGAGAAGTTATCGAAGATAAGATGTTGCGAATATCGGTAGCACTGTTCGAATC
>WFSK01000079.1 GCA_015486095.1 Thermotogae bacterium | reverse complement strand
TGGGCGGAGAGAATATAGTTAATCAATTGAACAAGTTTGGGATCAAGGTGGAACAGAGAATCGTCCCAGGAGCGATCTACGGTGATACCGTTAGAAGTAGAAAATTCGATATGATCGCAGAGTTCGGACCTTGCTTCTGGACATATGGAAGCCCTTGGACCTCCTATAACAGAATATATGGATATAAACCTGGTACCAAGGTGGGAGAATACCTGAAAGAGGGTTCAGGAGTTCCCGACGTGATCGAAGGGGTTAATACTGCTGAGTTGGTCGCAGAATTGGGTAGAACAACAGATTTCAATAAACAAAAGGCGATCGTGGAAAAGCTAGCTAAAGCCACGAACGAATATCTCCCATATTACTCCATATACGAGAAACGCTTGATGATATTCCTCGATGATGGAATAAGAGTGACTGGTTGGCCAGCAGAAAGTGATCCAATCTGGTCTGCAGCATCTGGTGGTATAGAACGTGTGTACAAGATATTGATGCAAGAAGGAATCCTGCACGGAGTGAAGTAATAGACACGGAATGTATAAGGGCAGACTTACACGTCTGCCCTTATTTTGATAATTAGGAGGTTAAAAGGATGGGACCGCTTAAGAAGAGGTTAATTCTTGCCCTCGTTACCATATATCTTGCAGCGAGTCTTACCTTTGTACTCATCCATCTAATGCCTGGAGACCCTGCATATATGTGGGCTATGGAATTGAGAGAGAATCTTGGGATGACCTTTGAAGAAGCCTATGCAAGGGCTAAAGTAATGATAAGATATGACCCCAGCATACCCATTTACGTTCAATATGTAAGGTATTTAGGCGATCTTATCAAGGGAAATTTAGGAGAATCACTCCTTTATTACATACCTGTGATCAAGATAATCATCAAATGTCTGCCTTGGACACTGTTCATATGTTCTCTATCGCTTCTGGGGAGTTTTCTCATGGGCATTCTTCTCGGTATGAAGGCTGCCTGGAAAAGGAAGGGCTTGTTCGAACCCGCCATTACCTTTTATGCATCGGTTACCCAGGCTGCACCTGAGTTCTTGATCGCCCTGATCTTGCTCGTCATCTTTGGGGTAGATCTGAAATGGTTTCCGATGAAAGGTGCATATAGTACTGGTGTACATCCTGGCTTCAATCTACCTTTTATTGCGAGCGTCTTATATCATGCAATTCTTCCCGTATTATCGTACAGTCTAACACAATTGGGCATGTGGGCGCTCTTAATGAGATCGAGTGCGGTGAGCGTGCTCGGGGAAGATTACGTAACCGCTGCGAGGGCTAAGGGCTTAACTGAAAGACGCATAAGAACTGTTTATGTGGGAAGAAATGCGATCTTACCTTTGATAACCACACTTGCTATCTCTTTTGGAGGTATGGTAGGCATAGCGGTATTCATAGAAACTATATTCAATTACCCTGGCATAGGTTACTTCTATGGAGATTCGATAGCAAGAAGAGATTATCCTCTGATGCAGGGGATCTTCCTCGTGATCATAATCATGACTGTAGTCGCAAACCTTCTGGCAGATTTACTCTACACCAAACTCGATCCTCGAGTAAAATTGGAATGAGGAGATGAGAAGATGAATAGATTTTTGGAAGGATTGGCAGATTCCTGGAAGGTTTTACGAGCGAATCACCGTGCATTGTTCGGCTTCATAGTGCTTCTCATCTATCTTTTCACCGCGATATTTGGATATTATTTAGTCCCCTTGGATATGTCAGCACACTACATAGACAGATTTAAACCTCCATCTCTTCATCACTTGTTGGGAACCGATTATCAGGGAAGAGATACCTTTGCACAACTCGTGCACGGTAGCCGTCAGGTACTGGTAGTTGCCTTTTTAACTGCCCTCTTCGCTACGCTCATTGCACTTGCCGTTGGTATAACAGCAGGGTTTCTCGGTGGAAAAGTAGATGCCTTTTTGATGATGATAGTCAATATATTTTTAACCATTCCTTCATTTCCAGTGATGCTGATCTTCGCTGCCATGATCAGAATAAAGGATCCTATCTCTTTCGCTGCGATATTATCTATCTGGATGTGGGCAGGTCTTGCAAGGGCTATAAGATCACAAATACTTTCTCTTAAGGAAAGAGAATTCATCGAGGTAGCGCAGGTAATGGGCTTGCCATTCTCTCATATCATGCTGCGCGAATTGTTTCCAAACATAATACCTTATGTTGCACTCAATTATATAAATCTGACTCGTGGGGCAATCCTTGCGAGTGTTGGAATCATGTTCCTCGGTTTGGTCCCTCTTGACCCTACGAACTGGGGAATGATGCTTAACATAGCGGTATCACAAACCGGTGCTATCTACGTACCTTATGCATTACCTTATCTGTTATCACCGATGTTTGCGATCATTTTATTCCAATACAGTGCCATATGTTTCTCTTCTGGCGTAGAGGAAATGTTCGACCCGAGGTTGAGAAGCCATGGCTGATGAACATCTAAGGAGTGAGTGCATGTGGATGAAGAAAATATAATAGAGGTCAGAGATTTAGTTGCTGATTTTGAAGTGAAGGAAGGCATATTGAGGTCTGTCGATCACGTAGATTTGGATATAAAGAAAGGGAAAGTTACGGGGTTGATAGGAGAAAGCGGATGCGGAAAGAGTACATTAGTCCATGCCCTTTTGAATCTTAACGCCCCTAACGAGTATATTAGGAAAGGAAGTCGGGTGATCTTTAAAGGGAAGAACATATTTTCTCTTACCAGTGAGGAACTCAGAAGACTCAGGTGGCGAGAAGCAGCATTAGTCTTCCAAGCTGCTCAGAATAGTCTTAATCCTACGATAACTATCAAGGAACAAATGCTGGATACCATCGAGGCTCACCTCGATCACGGTGATTCTCTTTCCAAAAAGAAAGATAGGATCCCAAAGCTGTTAGAAATGGTCCGTTTGGAACCCGAACGAGTACTCAAGTCATTTCCTCATGAGTTAAGTGGGGGGATGAAGCAAAGGGTGGTTATAGCTATGGCTCTCTTACTCGATCCTGAGATACTCATATTGGATGAACCCACAACTGCTCTCGATATGATCACGCAATCGTATATTCTTGATATCTTCTTCGATATCCATAAAAAGATGGGAATAACGATGTTCTTCGTGACCCATGATCTCTCTTTGGCCGCTAAGTTGGCAGATAGATTGGCTATAATGTATGCGGGAAAGATACTCGAAGTGGGGAGTGTTGAAGAGATCTTCTATAAGGCATATCATCCTTATAC
>WFSK01000078.1 GCA_015486095.1 Thermotogae bacterium | reverse complement strand
ATCCTATGGTCTCCGTTGGACGACCTACGGCTACCTTTTCTTCTCTTACCTTGCCCTTCACGAGTAACAAACCCAATCGGGATAGTTCCTGAGTTACGTAAGTAATAGTTGAAAGTTCGGCATGCGTTCCACTTGCAAGCTTTTTTCGGGTAGTATCTCCATGGATCAAGATGAATTCCAGAGCATTGAGCATATTCCTTTTCCGTATCTCTTTTACATTCATGGGGCTCACCTCAAAAATATGCTAAATCGAATCTCCATTTCCCAAACTACCAAACAGGACCTTTGGTTTTCAAAATTCAGGCTTCTCTGTCAGAATTCTGTTGGTCTTGGCTTTCGATCTCGACACGCTTCTCATTAAGGAAGAAGAGTATTTCAGACTCCTTGAATGAGAGCTTTAGTATCTCACCTTCTCTGACTTCCATCGTGTTCGATACGAAGAGTTTAACATTTATCGTATCGGAGTCAAGCAGGAGTTTAACGGATACCAGCAAGTTTGCGCCCATGGGTTCTATAAGTGAGACCTCCCCACTGAGCGGACCTTTTCCAAAAAGTATATTCTCTGGTCTTATCCCGATCTCAACCCTTCCTTCATGCATGAGTTTTTCAACAGCACTTAGTTTTTGAGAAGAGAGTACACTTTTCATAGACTTGATATCCTTGACCTCGAATATGTTCATCTGGGGAGTACCAACGAAGAGGGCAACGAATTTGTTAACAGGACGTTTGTAGACCTCTTCTGGTGCCCCGATCTGCTGAATCACTCCAGAATTCATGACGATGATCCTATCAGACATCGCTACCGCTTCTTCCTGATCATGGGTCACGTAAACAGTTGTCCCATTTATATGATGGAACAGAGCTTTGAGTTCTCCACGCATTCTATGCCTTAATATAGCGTCCAGGTTGGCAAGGGGCTCATCGAGCAAGAAAAGATTGGGTTGCCTCACGAGCGCACGCCCAATGGCTACACGTTGTCGTTGACCTCCGCTTAACTCTCTCGGCTTCCTGTTCAGCAGTTCAGATATTCCAAGCATCTCTGCTATGCTTTCGACTCTTTCCTTGATCTCACTCTTTGGCATTTTTCTGATCTCCAGAGGAATGGCTATGTTTCTGAAGACGTTCATGTGTGGATAAAGTGCGTAACTTTGAAAAACCATAGCGACGTCTCTTTCAGATGGAGAAAGTGCATTAACTACCTTATTTCTTATGAGTATTTCCCCTTCGTCTGCCCTTTCTAATCCAGCTATTAAGCGTAACGTTGTTGTCTTCCCACATCCAGATGGGCCCAGCAGACTTACGAATTCATCATCATCGACAAAGAAATTTGCCTTATTAACCGCTATTACACTTTTCCCAAAACGCTTCACCACATTCCTGAATTCTAACCTGTGCAATGAACATCAACCCTTTCTCTATTAACCTTTAATGGCACCAGCAGTAAGACCACTGATGATCTTCTCCTGTGCTATGAAAATTATCACGACGAGCGGCACAGTTACTAACAGAGCACCGGCTATGATCTCCCCCCAGGGATATTGATAGGAAAATCTACCAGATATCATCGATATCCCAACTGTGATCGTCCTCATGCTCTTCTTCGTCATAAACGTTAGAGCCAATATGAATTCATTCCAACAGGCTATGAAATCGAGTATTGCAACGGTTGAAACAGCAGGAATGCCTAAAGGGAATATTATCTTGTAAAATGCTTGAAATCTCGACATACCATCCACTCTTGCAGCTTCGTAAAGCTCTATCGGTATCTGTTCGAAATAAGTAGTGAGTACCCACACAGTTAGGGGTATATTCATCGAGATGTAAGGTAATATCAGACTCAGATAATTGTTTAAGATATGAAGGTCAGCAAACATCTTATAAAGCGGAAATATCATAATAGCACCTGGGAAAAAACCGAATATGAGTAAGAGATTCAACAAGATTCCAGAACCTCTGAATTTGATCTTCGCGATGGCGAACGCCGACATCGCACCTATGAATACCACAATAGCGGTGGCACTTAATGAAACGATCGTACTGTTCATTATATATGTACTCAAGGGTATATCCTTGAAAACTCCTATGTAATTCGAAAGTGTAAAAGCCACCGGATAGAGGATGGGGGGAGAAGAATATGATACGTTTGTCGGTTCGAATGAACCCAGTAACAGGAAATAAAGCGGAAAAAGGCAATAAAATATCATGAATGCTACACCGAGGTAGAGGAAAAATCTCTTCATTACGCATACCTTCTTCCTATATAACTTCGTGTCACCCACATCGCTGCAACAATAGCCAATATATATAGAGCTGTCATCACAGCAGTTGCTGCACCATTTCTAATATCAAGCCAGTTGAACGTTTGCTGATATATAAAAGGAGATAATGCCATCGTCGCATTACCGGGGCCACCATTTGTAAGGACCCATATGAGGTCGAAGACCCCAAATGCCTGTAGAAATCTGAATATCAGCGTAACGATTATGGCAGGGAGCATCAAGGGGATCGTGAGTCTTCTCAGCTTGAAAAACCAACTTGCCCCATCAACATCCATGGCCTCGTAAAGATCTTTAGGTATTGCTTGAAGTCCGGCGAGTAACAACAGCGCACAAAACGGTACAGTTTTCCACACATCGGCCATGACTATCGAAATAAATGCATTCTTGGGTAGGCTAAGAAAATATGGCGGTTCCTTAACGAAGTGCAACCAGTACAGTATCCAGGGAATAGGTCCATATGAATGTTGCAGCAAAAATTTCCAACCTGTAGCCATGATAGCCGTTGGCAATGCCCAGGGGATCAGAAATATAGTTCTTACTGCCTTTCTACCACGAAATTCTTGATTGAGTAACAAAGCGAAGATGAACCCTATGAACATCTCAATTGAAACCGATATCAGAGAGAACTCTACCGTGATCCATGTTGATTGCCAGAAGGATTGACTGCTGAGGGTGCGATAAAAATTGCCAAGCGTAAGGCGTCCAGCTATGTTTGTAAGCGAAAGCCAAACGTTTTTGGATAGGGGGTATATTTGGAAGACGGTAAAAAAGAACAACACTGGTACTACAAATCCTACTATAGCCCACCAATATCCCTTCTCGTGTTTTGGATTTAAAGACCGCTCTGGCACATTCACACCTCCTAAACTTAGAGGACGGCAAGCAGATCTCTCCGCTTGCCGTTTATCACAAAGATGGTTTAATGAGTTGCCCAGTACTCTTTGACAGCCTCCCTCGCCGCTTTTGCCATTGCCTTATTTGCTTGTTCTGGGGTCATCTGCTGAGTCATAGCCATGGTCAAGTACTTCGACATGATATCGGATAACTTTGGCCACAACGGTGTAGCTGGTCTCCAACGTGTGTGTTCGAGGACAGTCCTGAGATCTTTGAAGAACGGATTCCATTTTAATACCTCTGGATCATAATATATATCTCGCCTGGAAACATCCACACCAGTCATTTTTACCATCAATTTCTCGATCTCGTAGCTGTTCAGAAATTTCGCAAACTTGATAGCAGCAGGTATCTTGCTCTTATCGATAAATGCCGATATGGAAACACCCCATCCTCCCTGGGTTGCATATGGGTGTTCTCCATCAGCACTTACCTCTGTCATAACACCAACCTTGCCTATTACCTTTGAATCTTTCTGCGTTTGTGACAATACCCATACATACGGCCAATTTCTCAAAAATACGGCATGCCCACTCTGGAACATATGTCTCGATTCTTCCTCCTGGAATGTGAGCACATCTGGAGGAGTTATCTTATACTTGTGAATGGTATCCACTAAATACTGAGTGGCTTGAATGGCTTGTGGAGAATCAATGCCTACCTTTCTGGTTACAGGATCATAGTAATAACCACCATTGCCCCACAACCATTCGAGGTAGAAACAATCGAGACCTTCATACTGTGCTCCTTGATACACAAAACCCCAGAGTCCTTTGGAAGGATCTTGTAACTTTTGGGCTGCTTCGAAGAGCTCTTTGAAAGTCCTCGGTGGCTTTATTCCAGCCTTCTCCAGGAGATCCTTCCTATAGTAAATGAGCCCTGCGTCGCTCATAACCGGGATCCTGTAGATATGACCGTTCCAGATACTTCCATCAACTGTGGCTTTGAAATTCTGAGCGTAGAGTTTGTTAACATCCGTGTATTTGTCGATCGGAAGCAGCCATCCATTTGCCGCAAGCGGTGGGATCCATATGATGTCAGCCCACACGAGGTCGTAAGGAGAGGTATGAGCCATAGAAGCGGTCATGAACATCTGCTGACGTGCATTCGTCGAATGCGGTCCCTGAATGAGTTTGACCTCTATATCAGGGTTTTGCTCCTCGAAGAGCTTGATAGCCGTGGCATAGAAATGCTGGGTATCAGGACCTGTCAAAAAGGTAATGGTTGTCTTCGCCATCGACAGGCTGGCGAATGCTACTAACACAACGAACACAAGAAACGCGAGTTTCTTCATGTGTAAAACACCTCCTTTTATTTTTGCAGCTTCCTACAGGAAGCTGTACATATATTTAATGAACAGTGAATCTTTAAGATATATCAATAATAATCGATTCAAACGGCTCTAACGTTATCTCAGAGGAGATCTTCTCCCCGCTTTTTCTATGTGAACCGAGAACAATGCTGCCATCAAAATAGATACCTAGAGCAACCTTCGTGCCAGAAAAGTTCAGAATAACAGCCAATTTGTTGGAATCTTTAACTCTAACGTATACGAGGGTATTAATCGGAGAGTCAAGAAACTCAATTGATCCCATTCTCAATGTTAAAGATTCCTTTCTTATCTTCAAAAGGGATCTATAAAAATTCAGGACAGAATTCGGATCTTCCCTTTCTCTCGCAACGTTCACATGCAATTTATTAGGATTAATCGGTAGCCATGGTTCTACATCTGAAAAGCCAGCGTATCGGCTGTTATCCCACTGCATAGGGGTTCGGCAAACATCTCTACCTTTTGCCTTTGGCCAAAGATTCTTTCCGAGGGGATCCACGATCTTTTCATAAGGGACATCCATATCTTCCATTCCAATCTCCTCACCGTAGTAGATAAAAGGAGTACCTCGAAGGGTGAGGAGAAGGATTGCCATAAGCTTTGCGATCAGGGATTTTTCCCCTTCTCTTGCTTCCATGTCTTCCGTCAACCTGGTAAGTATTCTGTAATAATCGTGATTGCCAAGGACATAACACGGCCATGCCCTCGTATCGAAGAGTTTATCGGTGGATTCAACGAGATCCCTGATCTTCTGGGCATCGAATGTAACATTTTTCATAAAATCGAAATTAAAGGCAAGGTGAAGTCTTCCTTCAAGTGTGAATTCCAGATATACATTTTGACCTCTATCCGAAACAGCTTCTCCGATCCCAACCTTTTGACCATACGAGTCGAGAAGCTTTCTTATATCTTCAATGGCTAATATCGTCTCTGGTCTTGCACAAAAGCGATCCCAATAATATGCGTAGATCATTCGTGAGTTATCTGCTTGCGAGCGTTTAACTGCATCTCTGAATTCAGGATCTTTGTAATAAAAACTCGCAACATCAAACCTAAATCCATCTACTCCTCGCTCCAACCAAAAACGCATCGAATCGAAAACCGCTTTTCTCACCTCTGGATTTCTCCAATTGAGATCCGGTTGTTCTTTTGCGAAGAGATGAAGATAGTATTGCCTTCTCTTCTCATCCCACTCCCATGCGCTTTCGGCCTTCTCACCAGAAAAGAAGTGAACCCAATTGTTCGGAGGAGAACCATCGGGTTTTGGGTCTTTCCAGATATACCAATCTGCCTTTGGATTTTCTCGAGAACTTCTCGATTCTATGAACCAAGGGTGTTTATCTGAAGTGTGATTATAAACCTGATCGATCACAACTCTTATATTTCTCTTGTGAGCCTCCTCGAGGAGTTCATCGAAGTCCTCGAGCTTTCCAAATATCGGATCGACGTCCGTATAATCACTGATATCATAACCAAAATCAGCCATTGGAGATTTAAAGAAAGGTGAGAGCCATATCGCATCTATACCAAGCCATGAAAGGTAGTCTAACCTATATGTTATGCCTTTCAGGTCACCAATTCCATCTCCGTTGGAATCCTGGAAACTTCTCGGATATATCTGGTAAAAAACTCCTTCTTTCCACCAATCCATATATTTCTCCCTTTCACTTGGAATTTTATCATACCTTGAATTAAGATTTCAAGACCACGAATGCTGCATAATAAAAAAAGTTGATGGAATGATTAAAGCAATATATTTTATACCTACGGAGGTACATCGTTTTTTTGAGGCAAGTGTGAGTGTACCTTATGCTCTATTCGGTTGGTTTTGCATCGGATCACATCGAGATATACTTCCTACCGAACTGATGAAAAATTTGTTCTTCCTGGCATCTCTTTTCATCTCCTCATTTTATATTTTTTGTGTAGATTCTCGTACAATGTATGTAGTAGTATTCGTAACAGATATTATGAGTGAGAGTGAAGGGTAGAT
>WFSK01000077.1 GCA_015486095.1 Thermotogae bacterium | reverse complement strand
TTTAAGGCATTCTTCGATGTGGTTGGAAAAGAAGTCATTATTCCAAAACCTATGAACAAAAGAATACTCGAGCTGGGTGTGAAATATGCACCAGAAGGAATGTGTTTTCCCTTCAAAGTTTTGCTCGGACAGTTCATAGATATATTAGAATCATATAAAGATAAAAAATTCAAACTGGTATCTTTGGGACAATATGGGCCTTGTAGATTTGGTTATTATACGGTTCTTCACGAGAAGATTTTAAAAGAGTTGGGGTACAAGAACTTCGAGATGCTCACGTTAGATGGAAGCTTAGCACATCCTTTGCTACTCGGTATATGGAGAGAATTAAAGGCCATTGCTCAACTTTTGGGTTTTAATCCTCCCTGGAAATTGATGCAAGGCTTTATAAATGCTGGATATAAGATATATTTCACAGAATTGATAGAAAAGAAAGGCTATTATGTCATGGCGAGGGAGATCACAGAGGGAGAAGGGGAAAAAGCATTTGAAAAGGCATTGAAGATGATATACGATGCCCCGTCGAACAACTTGAAGGCGATAAAATCAGCGTATAAAAGGGCAATGGATACCCTCGAGAGTGTTGAGTATGATAAAAACAAAGAGACGTTGAAGATAGGTCTGATAGGTGAGGCCTATATGATCATGGATCATGACAACAACCTCAACATCGAAAAGAAATTGGCAAACCTTGGGGTAGATACGGATAGGTCGTTGAGGGTTACGAATTGGACATACGACAGGGTTATGCATCGGAATTGGCACAGGAAGAGGATGTTAAAGGTAAATAAGGGTTATTTGGATTATTTCATAGGAGGAGATGGACAGGAGAGTATAATGAACACGATATTGTATAAGAAAAAAGGATTCGATGGCGTTGTTCATTTACTCCCATTCGGATGTTTACCGGAGACGGTGGCAAAGCAGGTGCTGGCCATCGTTTCACACGATTATGATATACCGGTGTTGAGTCTCACGTTCGATGAACAAACTGGAGAGGCCGGCATTGTAACGAGATTAGAAGCCTTTGTGGATTTGTTGTGGCAAAGGAGAAGAGGAAAGAAGATACAAGCGAGTGTGCTTTCGAATGAGAAAGAAGGTGTTCCAGTATGAAGATGCTTTTGGGCATAGATGTCGGTTCAGTCTCTACCGATATAGCGGTTTTGGACGAAGAAGGAGAGGTGATAGCTTGGCAATACTTGAGAACAAAAGGTAACCCAATAGAAGCGATAAAAGAAGGCTTAGCCAAGATCGAGAAGGAATTTCAGGATAAAGGTTTGGACCCCGAGGTCGTTGCAGTTGGTACAACCGGAAGCGCAAGGTATCTGGCAGGAGTTGTCGTTGGAGCCGATCTCGTAAAAAATGAGATCTCCGCACATGCATTTGCTACCATACGTGAGATACCAGATGTGAGGACCATCTTTGAAATAGGGGGACAAGATTCTAAGATCATCTTGATCAGAGATCAGATCGTAGTTGATTTTGGAATGAACAGTGTTTGCGCAGCTGGAACAGGTTCGTTTTTGGATCACCAAGCAGAGAGGTTGGGAATAGACATAACAGAATTCGGTAATTATGCCTTGAGGGCTAAAAATCCTGTCAGAATAGCAGGAAGATGTACGGTCTTCGCAGAATCGGATATGATCCACAAACAACAGATGGGAGCATCTGCTGAAGATATAATAGGTGGATTATGTGAGGCTTTGGTTAGAAATTATCTGAACAACGTGGCGAGGGGGAAAGAGCTCCTACCACCCTTTGTCTTTCAAGGAGGTGTTTCCGAAAATATCGGTATAAAGAAGGCATTTGAGAAGACGTTGAATCACGAAGTCATCATTCCGAAGAATAACAAGATAATGGGAGCCATAGGAGCTGCACTCTTGGCAAAGCATGATGTAGACAAGAATCCCAGAGAAACGGCATTCAAGGGGTTCAGGGTGGCGAGAACGGATTACAAAACACGCACGTTCTACTGCAATGCTTGTCCAAACAACTGTGAGATATATGAGATAAGGGAAGGAAACACAGTCATAGCACGGTGGGGAGACATATGTGGTAGATGGAGTGAAGGCTTAAAGAGGATGAAGAAGGTGAAGACGAATAAAGACGGCAAATGAGATTGGATAAATTCTTGAAAGTATCGAGGATTGTAAAACGAAGAACTGTGGCACAGAAATTAGCAGAAAGCCAGAGGGTTATAAGAAACGGTAGGTATTTGAAACCCGGTGCTCAGGTGAAGATCGGAGATATTCTGGAGATACATTTTGGAAAAAAGATGATGAAGATAGAGATCATAGATGTGCCGAATGGGAGTGTTCCTATTAGTAAGGCATCGACACTCTATAGAGTGATAACTGATGAAAAGGAGTGAGATATATGCGTGTAGCTATACCATCACACGATTACAAGGAGATGGAAAGTGAAATAAGTGACAATTTGGGTAATGCAGAAGTCTTCGTAATACTTGATATCAGGGATGGAAAAGTCAGGAATATCAGTTCTCTAAAATCCTTATATGCCAAACACGGACAACCAGGAGATATACCTCATTACCTGAAGGTAAACGAGATAAAGGCGTTGATCGTGAAGAGTATAAATCCTAAGATGATACCTGCGTTCAGAAGAAATGGAATAACAGTTTACACCTGTGAAGACAACACCGTTGAAGAAAGTGTAAACAAATTGCTGAAAGATGAGCTTACTCTTGCTTCCGTTAATCCAAAACGCCGTATCAACGAAGAATCGATCCACAAGTATCCGTATCGAGGTGTACCTGGCAAGGATAGAACTGGTTATCACAACTATGGAGATCGATGAGGAGATAGAATATGAAGATATATGAGATGACTTATTCTGAAATAGAAACATCGAAAGATATAAGACCTGATGAGGTCTTAGATGCCTTTTATAATAGAATAACAGATGTAGAAGATAAGGTAAAGGCCTTTATAAGTATCTACGAGAGAAGAGAAAACCCAAAGACAAAACCGAAGATAATAGCGGTAAAGGATAACATCCTCGTTGAGGGTAAAAAGACAACCTGTGCTTCTAAGATACTCGAAAGCTTCATAGCTCCCTACGATGCTACTGTGGTGGGGAAACTCAAAGAGAATGGATTTTACATTGTAGGAAAGACGAATATGGATGAATTTGCTATGGGTTCATCAACGGAGAATTCTGCCTTCTTTCCAACACATAACCCCTGGTCGATCTCGAGAGTCCCCGGAGGATCAAGCGGAGGTTCTGCCGCCGCTGTAGCAGCGGGAGAAGTCCCATTGGCTCTTGGCTCCGATACCGGTGGTTCTATTAGGCAACCCGCTGCCTTTTGTGGTGTCGTCGGTTTTAAGCCGACATATGGACTCATATCTCGTTACGGCCTCGTGGCCTTTGGTTCCTCCCTCGATCAGATAGGCGGATTTGCCAGAAGCGTAGAGGACGTAGCGAAGTTATCTAATATAATAGCAGGTAAAGAAGATCTGGATTCGACGAGTTTAAACAATTCAGTAGAGGATTTCACGAGATTACTTAAAAGACCAATAAAAGGTCTCAAGATAGCGATTCCAAGAGAATTCATGTCGAATGCTTTGGATAAAGGCATAAAAGATCAGATCGAAAAGACGATCTATAAGGTCGAAGATGAAGGTGCTGTTGTGGAAGAGGTTTCTATGAAGATGATGGATTATGCCACTGCGATCTATTACATAATAGCCCCAGCTGAAGCAAGTTCTAATCTTTCCAGATACGATGGGGTGAGATATGGTTTGAGTAAGAGCGACCCGTCCTTGAAACATCAATATATGAAGACAAGAGATGCTGGATTTGGTCCTGAAGTCAAGAGGAGAATTATGATAGGTACTTTTACACTGAGCGCTGGTTATTACGAGGCCTATTTCGAAAAGGCACAAAGGGCACGCACAAAATTGATAAAAGAATTCAACGATGTCTTCTCAAAATACGATTATATAGTAGGCCCTACCACCCCAACTGTAGCATTCAAGATAGGAGAAAAGGTAGAGAATCCATTGCAGATGTATCTACAGGATATCTACACTATTCCTGCCAACTTGGCAGGAATCCCTGCAATAAGTGTTCCAATCGGAATAGTCGATGGCCTTCCGGTGGGATTACAGATAATGGGCAAGAGATTTAAAGATGCAGAGGTATTAAACCTTGCGTATGCAGTTGAACAGATGGTTAACTTCGATTACACTGGTGGAATGAAGAAGTTAGATGAAGGATTGGGTGATGAAGATGAGAAATGATTACAAGATCGTGATAGGTTTAGAGATCCATGCGCAGTTGTTGACTAAGACGAAGATGTTTTGTGGATGCTCTACAGAATATTCTTTTGATGACCCCAATACGAATGTATGCCCCGTATGTATGGGGATGCCAGGGGCGTTGCCCATCACGAATGAACAAGCCATCAGATTTGGTGTAAAGGCGGCATTGGCACTTAATTGTCGTGTGAATCTTTATTCCAGATTCGATAGAAAGAATTATTTCTATCCCGATCTTCCTAAAGGATACCAGATAAGCCAATATAAGTATCCGTTGGCAGAACATGGTTACCTGCCGATAGAAACCCCCAATGGTGAAAAGAAGGTGAGGATACGAAGATTGCATCTCGAAGAGGATGCTGGTAAGCTGATACATCAATCCGATAAGATAGATACAGCTGAGTACTCCTTAGTCGATCTGAATAGGGCAGGTATCCCATTAGCGGAGATCGTCACGGAACCCGATATGGCTTCCCCACGAGAAGCGAGAATCTTCATGGAAAAGCTGAGAAACATACTTCGATACATCGATGTGTGCAATGGAAATTTGGAGGAAGGCTCTTTGAGATGTGATGCCAATATATCTCTCGTAGATCCAGAGACCGGAAGATCTACTCCTCGAATAGAGGTTAAAAACATAAATTCCTTCAAATTCGTTGAACATGCCCTTGAATACGAGGCGAATAGGTTAAGGAGATTTTTCGAGGGAGATAAGGATGTAGTTCGAGAGACACGTGGCTGGGATTCAAAACTGCAGATGACGATATCTCAAAGGGGCAAGGAGGAAGAAAATGACTATCGTTATTTCCCGGAACCAGATATACCTCCTATAGTTTTAAGAGAAGAATTCATCGAGGAAATAAAAGGAGAACTTCCAGAACTCCCTGATGCGAAGAAGAAGAGATTCATGCAGATGTATAACATACCGGAATACGATGCCTCTATCCTGGTTTCGAGCAAAGAACTCGCTAACTTCTTTGAAGAATGTTGTGCCAAATATGACAAGCCAAAGATAGTTAGCAATTGGATAATGACCGAAGTGTTAAGGGAACTGAAAGAAAGAGGAGTTGAGATAAACGAAACCAAGATCACATCGAAACATCTTGTCGAATTACTCAAGGAGATAGATAAAGGTACGATATCCGCGAATACTGCAAAATCTGTGTTAGAAAGGGCATTCGAAACCGGAGAGATGCCAAATGAGATCGTAGAGAAACAAGGACTTAAGCAGATCAGCAATGCAGATGAGATAAGGAAGATAGTACAAAAAGTGGTGGAGGAGAATCCAAAGGTAGTAGCACAATACAGAGGTGGTAAGACGAAGGCGATGGCGTTTTTTATAGGCCAGGTGATGAAGGTAACGAGGGGAAAGGCAAATCCAAAGATGGTCAATCAACTGGTCAAAGAAGCATTGGAAAGTCCAGAAGAGTAAGACAGCTTGCATATTACGATCATGACTTTTCCTTTGTGATTTTTATGTAAACAAGGTATACTATATAGTTGGAGAAATCAGTGAGTGCAAGATTCGAATTCATAGGAGGTGACTGTGCTATAGCACGATAAGATCATGTTTGAGAGTTTTGTACACGATATGGGAATAGACCTGGGTACCGCTAATACGCTCGTTTATGTTAGAAATAGAGGAATAGTTTCCAATGAACCTTCAGTTATAGCGATAGATTCCAACACTCGTAAGATCTTGGCAGTTGGTAACGCTGCTAAGAAGATGATCGGAAAGACACCATCGAATATCATAGCTACGAGACCGTTGAAGGATGGTGTAATAGCAGATTATGATGTGGCAGAAAGTATGTTGAGGTATTTCATGTCTAAGGCATATTCCAAAAATCACTTTTTAAAGCCAAGGACTGTCGTAAGTGTTCCCATAGGCATAACTGAGGTCGAGAGAAATGCAATAATAGAAGCCACTAAAAATGCAGGCTCGAGGAAGACGTTTCTCATAGATGAACCGATGGCCGCTGCCATAGGAAGTGGCTTAGATGTGGAAGATTCTTATGGAAATATGATAGTGGATATCGGAGGGGGTATGACGGAGATAGCGGTGATCTCACTCGGCGCTATTGTTACAAGTGAAGCCATAAGAATTGCAGGAGATGAATTGGATGAATCTATAGTGCAATTCATAAGAGATAACTATAAACTACTCATAGGTGAAAGGACCGCTGAAAAGGTGAAGATAGAGATAGGCAGCGTTTATCCTCTTGAAGAAGAACTCGATACACAAGTGATTGGCCGAGACCTTGTAACTGGATTACCGAAGAGAATAACGGTCAACAGTGCAGAAATACGTGATGCTATGAAAGAACCTGTATCTACAATAATAGAGAGCATCAGAATGACACTTGAAAAAACACCACCAGAATTGGCAGCAGATATAGTCGAAAGAGGTATAGTTATAGCAGGTGGAGGTGCACTTCTACGTTCTATAGACAAACTAATAGAAGATGAAACACATGTTCACGCTATAATAGCGGAAGATCCCTTGACTTGTGTGGTCCGTGGTGCAGGTAAAGTACTGGATGAAATAAATATGCTTGCTAAATTGTATTCTGGTGAATGATTTCGAGGAGAGTACCGGAGATTGAATACACGTGATATATCTATCTATCTATCGATGATGTTCATATTCTTAATAATATTTATCGTAGATTTCAGATATGAAAAGATATTCTCCTCCATAAAATCTCTTACGAATGATGTTATTTATATATTTTATTTACCTTCCATAGGTCTTAGAGAAGGAATCATAGAACTCTCGGAGATGAACTCCAAATTCAACAATATGTCGAAACTAATAGCAGAAAATCGAACATTGAAATCTCAAAACGAACGTCTTAAGATAGAATTGAATTATTACAAAGAACGATACGAAAGATTGAGTTCATATCGCTCTTTACTCTCGAGTGAAATAAAGGTTGTACCAGCTACAGTTTTGACCAAGAACACCTTCCAAACAACCCGAGAATTCGTGATCGATAAAGGAAAAAAGTATGCCTTGCGAGCAGGATTACCCGTATTAGATTACAAAACGCATGCTCTTATAGGAGAAACGGTGAGAATCTCGAATATGACATCTACTGTAAGGTTAATCGTGGATCCGAGATTCAAGATGAGAGTTACAGTGATCGGTGACCACTCCGAAGCAGAGGGATTGTTGAATGGAAATGGAGGAGATGAGGTAGTAGTTGATTACATCGAGAAGAATAAGAAGATAAAAAGGGGTGATATCGTATACGTTTCCAAAGAAAGCGAGTTGAGTTCCATATTGTCA
>WFSK01000076.1 GCA_015486095.1 Thermotogae bacterium | reverse complement strand
TTCCATGTGTAATCGTGCCTGTTTTATCGAAGACGATCGTATCCACCTCTTTCATCGTTTGAATGGCTTCACCCGTCCTTATCAGAATTCCATTTCGTGCTCCTAAGTCGCTACCAACCATTAGGGCAGTTGGAGTGGCCAAACCGAGTGCACAAGGGCAGGCGATCACGAGAGTCGCCACTGTTGCAAAGATCGCTTGAGATATTGCATTCAGGTTGGGGTTGAGCCAGGGAATGAAGGTCGATCCCCATAATATCAGCGATCTTCCTTGCTCTGGAAACAATAGCCAGGATATGAAGACTCCGAGAGATACAAATAATACGGTAGGGACGAAGATCGAGGTTACTTTATCTGCGAATTCTTGTATCGGTACTTTTGTCCCCTGGGCTTCCTCGACCAATCTAATTATTTGTGAGAGAAACGTATCTCTCCCTACTTTGGTAGCTCTAACTTTAATTGCTCCCATTTGATTAACGGTTGAACCTATTACTTCATTTCCAATTGCCTTTTCAACAGGAAAAGATTCTCCTGTTGCCATAGATTCATCGATCGTGGTTTCTCCTTCGACGATCACCCCATCTGTGGGAATCTTTTCACCTGGCCTAACTATCACTACATCCCCAACATCCAATCTCTCGATCGGCACTTCTATCTCCTTTCCATCTACCACGATATTTGCGGTCTTCGCCCCGAGTTCTAAAAGCCTCTTTATGGCCTGAGATGCTCTCCCTTTTGCAACGGCCTCAAGATACTTGCCTATCAGATTGAAACCCATGATCATCGCGCCGACTACGGCGTAATTCGCTATGTTCATTCCAAATACTCTCATTATTCCTGTGGAAAAAGAGGCTATCGTACCCATAGTTATGAGGACATCCATACTCGTATGGCCATGAAATAGTGCAACGATTGCCCCTTTGATTATTTCTCTACCTACCACAAAGATAACTGGAAAGGCTATGACGATCTCTATCATATTCCAGTAAGGAATATGTAGAATACCAGACATCTCCAACAACATTAATACCGATGCAGGTCCGGTGAAAAGCCACGCCCAGAATAATCGCTTCAAAGTATGCAGAGCCTCTATTTGATTTTGATCCTCAACTTCTCTCTCTTCGTTGATCAACAATCTATATCCTGTTCTTGCAACACTTTCTGATATATCTTGAAGACTGACAAGTGAAGGATCGTAGATAAAAGTAGCCTTCTTAGTTGATATGTTTACGTTAACATCGGATACACCTCTTTTACTTTTGATGGCTTTCTCCACCGTTAAAGCGCAAGATGCGCATGTCATGCCCTTTACATTCAAAACCACCTTCTTTTTGGACATGCTCATATCCTCTCCCTTCCGGGATGTATCAATTACACACTAAATATTCCATTCTTATAAACCTCAGCAATGGACCTCCAAATAGAATTGTGCAATCTTTTCCGTTATTTTAAAACTCTGGTAGAATTCAATATTGCTATCAACGCCACACCCACATCTGCAAATACGGCTTCCCACATAGTCGCCATACCCAGGATTCCCATGGTTAGAAACACCCCTTTAACCCCAAGGGCGAAACTGATGTTTTGCCAGACTATCCATCTGGTCCTCCTGGCAATTTGAACAGCTTCATGGAGTCTCGAAGGTTCATCGGTCATCAAAACGATATCTGAGGCTTCTATGGCTGCATCTGACCCCAATGCTCCCATAGCGATGCCGATATCCGAACGCATTAACACAGGGGCATCATTTATCCCATCGCCCACGAAGGCTATAAGGTCTGTATTTTTCCTTTTTCTATCTATCAACTCCTCGAGTTTCTCCACTTTCTGTTGGGGCAATAATTCTGCGAAATATTCATCTAAACTTAACCTTCGAGAGATCACCTTTGTCACTTCTTCACTGTCACCTGTAAAAATGATCTGTCTCTTTACTCCAGCATCTTTAAGTTTTTGAATAGCGTCAACTGCGTCATCCTTGATCTCATCAGAAATGATGATATAACCAGCATCTTTATTGTCTATCACTACATGAACCATGGTTCCTTCTGCATAGCAAACATCGTGCTCGATATTTTCCCTGTGAAGTAATTTATCATTTCCAACCAGCACATGATGTCCCTTCACTTCTGCCTTTACCCCGTATCCAGGTATCTCCTCATAGGCTTCTACTTCGTTTTCCTCTATTTCTCCTCCAAAGGCTTCGAGTATTGATAAGGCGATAGGATGATTGGATTGACTCTCTGCGATCGCAGCCATTTTTAGGACTTCATCTTTTGAAAAATCATTCTTAGAGATGATCTGAGCAACTTTGAAGATCCCTTTTGTTAGAGTTCCCGTTTTATCCCATACAATCGTGTGCAGATTATTCAACGCCTCTAAATAATTCGACCCTTTTACGAGTACTCCTCTCCTAGATGATGCTCCTATTCCTCCGAAAAATCCAAGAGGGATCGAGATCACCAGAGCACATGGGCATGAGATCACTAGAAATATAAGGGCTCTGTATAACCATTCCGAAAAAGTCTCTTCATGAACAAACATTTGAGTAAAGATGGGTATGTGGTAAAGTACCACCGGTACAAATGCAAGAGCAATAGCTCCAAAAACTACTGAAGGAGTGTAATATTTAGCGAATTTGGAGATGAATTTTTCTGTGGGAGATTTTTTACTCTCTGCTTTTTCTACTAAATCCAATATCTTGGATACGGTAGATTCACTGAATATCTTTGTCACTTGAACGGTTAAAAGTCCAGTTTTGTTTATCATACCAGAAAGGACTTCATCATTTGGTTTTATACTTCTCGGAATGGATTCTCCAGTTAAAGCCGAGGTATCCACCATCGAGTAACCATCCCGAACGATCCCATCGAGGGGTACCTTCTCACCAGGCTTTATTACGATTACATCCCCTACATTTACTTCTTTGGGATCTACTTTACGCGTCTTACCATTTATCTTCAAGTTCGCATACTCAGGCCGAATCTCCAATAATGATTTTATCGATCGCCGTGATCTATCCACCACTTTATCTTCGAGCATCTCACCGATCTTAAAGAATAAGACAACTGCTACTGCTTCGGGAAATTGCTTTATCGCAAAAGCCCCTATCGTGGCCACAGTTATTAGAAAGCTTTCATCAAAGACCTTGGCATGAAATATATTCTTAACAGCTTTCCAGATTATATCTCTTCCAATAAAAGCGTAACTGGTTAAAAATAAAGAGAAACTTATCCAAAGAGGGAATCTGATGATCAAAGCTACGATGTACAGCAACGTTCCCAGATAAAGCATTATAAATTCCCTTTTCATAACGAATTTCTTCTTATCCTCTCCGATATCACATCTATCACATTTAGGGTTTGTATTGTACTCATTAGCAGTCATATCAAAAGGATCACTTTCCTAACATGCTTAGAAGCGAACACTTTTTTCATCCTTTCATACTTCTCCAAATCCAAACCATCCTCCCCGCCAGCATTGGGGATAACTAAACCACATCATACCATTGTGTAAATTTCTCCTCCTTAAACTAAAATTCTAAGAATTTCTATTTTTCTCTTTATCCCTACCCCCATGGGTAGTATTTAGATCATAACACGGAATAGAAATTTTTGCAAGTTTCTTCAGCTGTATAATAAAAAAAGTTGATGGAGTGATTGAGGCAAACCACTATTGTTGTTTCGATGCAAGTGTGAGCGCACCCTATGCTCTATTCAGTTAGTTTTGCATCGGACCGCATCGAGTATTCGGTAGAAGGTATATTTCGTACAATGTATGTAGTAGTATTAGTAACAGATATTATGAGTGAGAGTGAAGGGTAGATCGT
>WFSK01000075.1 GCA_015486095.1 Thermotogae bacterium | reverse complement strand
GTTTTATGATCTTCTCAAAGTTTCCATATGGAACGATAACCCTCGCGTTGCTCTGATCAGGATTCATAAAGATGCTTCTATCAATCGTTGCATAGGCGTAACCAGGAGGGAGGTCATCGAGCCTCACAAAAGCTCCCGTTTCCGTTCCATAAGCCACGACCCGGTCGTCTTCAATGTTAAGCGAGCCCATATCATCTATTAAGATCTCGAGATTCGAGATTTCGGATAGTCTTCCAAGGGCATCTAATGTCTCGGATTTCCCAGCACCGCTGTCTCCAACAAACATAGCGGTAGCACTTTGCCCATTTTTGAGGTTTATTCTTGCGAGAGAGCCGTGAATCGGAAGTTTAAAGTTATCGATCATAATCAAATTATGGATGGTGAGCACTATCTTTTTAGCATATCCAAAGTAATCGTTTTCTTCGACATCGGGTATGATACCGACATATAACCCGTCATCTTCGAATACAACCCCATTGATGTACTCTTCACCCACAGCTTCGAGGGGAAGACCAAAGATGACGATTCCATCAGGTAATCTTAATTCTTCTGGGGTTGCGATCTCGTAAAGATTTGCAAGTCCAGCGGCATGACAGAGATACTGAGAGTTAACATAGATATAAAGAACCAATCTTCCAACGTGTATGGGTATCGCATACCACTTCGTTCGCCCAAACGCGATCTTATCCAAGATCTTCTTACTCACGACAGGAAAGATCCCTTTTCTTTTGTTGGATTTCGTATGGAAAATTACAGGAGGCTCGAATATAACCTCCCAGATAAAAGGTACGGAATACATCCATTCGTATTTCAGCTTCTTCTTTTCACGTATCCTTAATTTATCGACGAGGAAAATAGCCTGTGCCCCACTTGGTACCTCTCGAAATACTTTTTCTGTCTTTAAAAAGATATTTTTCTCTAACGTTCGATACAAGTCTCTAACAGTTTTCTCAAAGGTATTCCCAATGAATTCCGCAGATTTGATAAGACTATCTCTCACATTGAAACTTCTGGGATATCTATCACGTTTAACGATAAATCTATGCTTTTCTCTCCAAAAGTCATAAAAACCCTCTATGAACTCATGAAGCTTATTCGTATCTACAGAGTGGCTTCCCCTATCGACTGGTTTGAGCGTTAAGAGATACAGGAAAGTTGTCATTTCTTTGTAATCATAATCGTTGTGCGACCTAAATCGTGAAAGTATATCGAGTATTGGAGAATCCACGGTCTCTAGATATTCCACATATTCCTTTATAGTCTCTTTAAAAGCAGGACTTGAAACCACTTGATCGTAGTTATTGATCAGTGTCCCTTCTACTACGATTGTCCTTGACAAATCCTTCCCCCCTTAAATTGTATCAAAGTCATAAAGCCCTTTTTGCCAGACCCGATTTCAGGCATTTCGCACAAACATATACCCTTCTTTTCTTCCCATTGATATAGACCTTAACCCTTTGTAAATTTGGTTTCCATACCCTTCTTGTACGTCTTTTAGAATGACTAACTCTATTACCTGTGGATGCACTTTTACCACAAATAGCACATTTTATCATATTTTACCTCCTCTCGGAATCGATCATACTTTTTATCTCAGCAGAACTGTTTATCCCTAATACTCTTTCTAATACCTGGTTATCTACCACATAAGCAACGGTTATGGTTACTACTCCCGCAAGCACTAAACCTCCCATAACATCGAGAAACCAATGAATACCCAGATATAAAGTGGAAAAGGATATACCGAACGCGAGGATACCATAGAATACCTTCAAAAGTACATGTCTATCGAGATAAAGTATAATAAAGAACATAGATATAGAAAATGAGGCATGAAGACTTGGGAAACAATTGTTTATTCCCCCTGCATGATGGTACTCTTCTACCATCTTTTGGGGAAATATGTAGCTAAGGACATGTATTATATTTGGATTCGTATAACCTGCTATGTATACTGGGAAGAAGATGTAAAATGGCATAGCATATATATAATTCATGATTATAGAACTCGAAGCTAGTGCATACATCCTTTCGTTCCCTTTTAAAGCAAAATAATATGGGGTAAGAAAAAGGATCGTATTTATACCCATAAGATACACAAGCGTGAAAATCCCATCGAAGAAAGGAGTTCTTGCTCTTTGTATCCATAAGCTGGGATTTGCCGACCACGTGTCGAAGAAGTATGTGAAATCCAATCCAAGAGCTCGCGTAATAGGTAGATCAACGCTGTTCTCTACCATATTCATGATAAACACGAGAGCTAAAATAAGAGTATATATTCTCATCTTTGGGTTAAAGACTAAATTACCACTACCCTTCCAGAGAAAGGCAAATAGATCCTCTTCCGGGTTGGCATACATATACAACATTGTCATTACCCCAAAAGACATTAAGAATAACCAGATAAACACAAAATGTCCCTCACTTCGCTTTAGTTGTACCGAACCTTCCAAATTTTAACATGATGATCGGAAAAATTGCAAATCGGGTGAAGATATGGGCTACATCGGTTCGGTAGAAGGCATATCTCGATGTGCAAGTGTTGTGAACGGTTGCGAAGCTGGAGGAAGGTAGCATATTGGCGAGAAACAGGATGTTTTGAGTGCATCGGCATTCACGGAAGAATGCTCGATGCTGACCAATATGCTACCAACGAAAGCAAGCAACATGTTCGTTCACATTGACGACGCACATCGAGATATGCCTTCTACCGAACCGATGTAGCCCATATCTTCACCCGATTTGCAATTTTTCCGATCATCATGTTAAAATTTGGAAGGTTCGGTACAACTAAAGCGAAGTGAGGGACATTTTGTGTT
>WFSK01000074.1 GCA_015486095.1 Thermotogae bacterium | reverse complement strand
TACCAGCGTAATTCCCTATCAATCTGATGCCAGTGATCTTGAAGAATACGATGAACATAGAATAGTATGGGATCAAGAATGTTATACCGGGAAAGAGTTGAGTCAAGAGTAATGAATCGCCAAAGAATCTCCTACCAGGAAACCTGAAACGAGAAAAGCCATATGCACCGATAGCAGAAAGGGATACGGATAAAATAGTTGCACTCGTCGCAACGATAAGGCTATTTCTAAAGTACCTTGCCAGAGGAATATTCTTCCATATGTATATGTAATTATCCCAATGGATATGCTTCGGTATTAAAACAGGTTTTGTCCCGCTCAATTCCAGAGTTGTTTTCAAACTACCAGATACTAACCAAAAAAGGGGAAAGAGGATGATGAACAGATAGATCCCTATAAGGAACCATGACGTGAACATGCCAAACTTCTTCTTGCCACTCATATTCAATATCCTTCCTTCCACGTATGTGATTTTGATATGTAGATCAGAGCCACCACAAACAAGAAGGCTATTACGAGATTAGTCATAGCCGATCCCAAGCCAAAATCCCAATGAGTAAAGGAGGAATTGTATATGTGTATGGATATCAGATCCGCACTCTGAGGCGGGACCTTTCCAAACAATATAAATGGTGTATTGAAATCATTAAAGGACCATATGCTGGTCAGGAGGAATAAGATCACCGTAACTGGCTTTAACAAAGGCATAGTGATATAGAAGAACTTCTTCCATTTACTTGCTCCATCTATTTCCGCTGCCTCATACAATTCTGATGGAATCCCTTGAAGACCCCCTAAAAATATTACGAACCAAAAGGGCCAACTCACCCATATGCTGCTTATAGCGGCTGCATAAAGGGCGTTTTTCCCCGACAACCAGATTATGGGATCGTGAATCAAGCCTATTTTTATCAATATGTAGTTTATTATTCCCCAATCCCTTGAAAACATCTGTCTGAACGTCGTTATGGATACGACACTCGGAAGGATCCAGGGAAGGAGGAAGATCCCCCGAAGTAGTGTTCTTCCCTTGAAATCTCTGTTCAGGAGAAGAGCAGCTCCCATACCGAGTACATAGCATACGACCTCGTTTATCAAAACATATAAAAATGACACCTTTATGGAGTTCCAGAAATCCACCCCGTAGGAAGATAAAGTACTCAATACCTCCTTGTAATTTTGAAAACCTATAAAAGGTGCCTTATTCACCCTTCCCATATAATAGAGATCCAGCTCATGAAAGCTCATGTATATATTCCATACGACTGGCAAGAACTGTGTTAAAAAGGTGAGTATCATAACGGGCATCACGAATCTGTATGCCCATCTACGCTCTGTTCTGATCGTCATGGTCTCTTTCCTCTTTTTAAAAATTCTCGGCTGGGATATCCCAGCCGAGAATGATCGTTAATGCTGCTTCTCGAGTTCTCTTTGCACCTTGTCATTTGCTTCGGTCAATATCTTGTACAATACTTCTTTATTATAAGTACCGTTGGAAACTGCATCTCCTATCTTTGCAATGGAAACTTTTAAAGTATTCTCTGCGTAGCCAAATGCGGGTATGAGCATAGAAGATTTTCCCACTTCCATATTGAGGCGCAGACCTTTCCAGAAGGGAGTTGAAAACGCCGGATCATCCCAGGCAGCTTTGAGTGGAGAAGGTAAGCCAACTGTTGAGCAGTATAGAACCTGCTGTGGTTTTTCAGAAAGGAACTTTATCCACTTCAGTGCCGCGATCTTGTGTTTGCTCCCTTTGAAGACCACAAGGTTATCGGGGCTCAGGAAGGCAGTGGAGTCACCAAAAAATCCTGCTGGAGGTTTTACGAAGGCTATCTTGTCTCTCAGATCGGGATATTGTCCCAGTAGGTTGTATACGTCGTTTCCTCCAACGTACGTCATGGCAGCCTGTCCGTTGTATATGTTAGCCATGGCTTCATCCCCACTATACTCCGTATCAGCTATGTCTGCAACGTGGTATTTTGTGATCAGATCGTATAAGAATTCTACTGCTTGTACATTCTTGGGGTTATTGATTATGGCCTTTTTACCATCGGGAGTAAACCAATCCGTGCCATTCTGCCATGCGGCGATCTGGAAGTTGTGAACTCCATCCCAGCCATGCAGCGGTATCAGGATCGGGTATTTTACTCCTACTCTTTCCTGAATCAATTTCGCTGCCACTATCATGTCTACCCATGTCTTCGGAGGTTCTACCTTTGCCTTTTCAAATATATCTTTCCTGATCAAAAAACCTGTCGTATCCGCATCCCACACCACTGAAAATATATGACCGTCTTTTCCCATAGAACTCCATCCACCCGGGACCCACGCATCCTTGTCCGGGAAATATTTACCCACGTAAGGTGCCAAATCGATGGTTGCGTTAGAATAGTAGAAGGTCGATGCCCATGTATAACCTACCATAGATACATCTGGGACATCACCTGAGGCAATCG
>WFSK01000073.1 GCA_015486095.1 Thermotogae bacterium | reverse complement strand
CATCTTCAGGCGAAAGATGCAGATAGTTTCACAAGATCCCTACAATTCTCTTCACCCGAGAAAACTCGTGAAGAGTATAATAGGCGAGGGTTTAAAGATACATTTTCATCTCTCCTCTGAAGAGATCTACGAGAGGGTAAAGGACATACTCGAACAAGTTGGTTTAAGAGAGGAACACATGTTTCGTTACCCCCACGAATTCAGTGGTGGACAGCGTCAGCGTATTGCCGTTGCGAGGGCACTCGTCTTAAAGCCTGAATTCCTCGTCTTAGATGAGCCTACATCTGCACTCGATGTCTCGGTGCAGGCGATCATCCTGAAGATGCTAAAAGACCTCAAAAGAGACTTCTCCTTGACGTATTTATTCATAACCCATGATCTAGCCGTAATAGATTATATGGCCGATTACGTTACCGTGATGTACCTCGGGCAGATAATGGAACTCGGGACGAAGGATGATATATTCTCGAGACCCGCCCATCCGTACACATTACTTCTTCTCAACTCGATCCCCAATCCCGATCCGCGAATGAAAAAGAAGAAGGTAATTCCCAGGGGTGAGATTCCCAGTCCGATAGACCCTCCACAAGGGTGTAGATTTCATACGAGATGTCCTTATGCCAAGGCGATATGTTCGAAGGTAGAACCTCAGATGGTAGAGATCAGCGATGGTCATTTCGTTAAGTGCCATTTTCCGTTGTTGAAGTGAAATCATGAAGACCTTAGGTATCATCGGTGGGATGGGACCCGAATCGAGTTATTATCTATACGGTAAGATAATAAAACTAACTCCCGCACACATCGATCAGGACCATATACATATCATAATAGATTCTTATCCCCAGATACCCGACAGAACGGCTTACATATTGGGTAAAGGTCATTCACCCGTTCCATACTTGATAGAATCTGCTCGTCGCTTGGAATCTGCCGGGGCAGACCTTATCGTTATGGCATGCAATACAGCACATGCATTTTATCGTGAAGTTGAGCGAAGTGTGAAAGTAGATATGTTGAATATGATCGAGGAGACCGCAGAATATGTAGACTCCTTAAGATTGGGAAGTGTGGGTCTTCTTGCCACTACAGGGACTTTGAGAACCAATTTATATCAACAGGCATTGAATAGATACAACATAAGAGTGATGACACCAAATGAAGAAGAAGAGAAAATGGTCATGGAGGCTATATACGGTGAGAGGGGCATAAAGGCAGGTTATATAGAAGGACCACGAAGATTTCTCTCGAGCATATCGAATAAAATGCTTAACAGTTGCGATACCGTAATAGCAGGGTGTACCGAGATCTCGTTGGCTATAGGTGATGTAGAGGGGATCATCGATCCTGTTGACATTCTTGCCAGAAGAATAGTTCAATTTTGTAAGGATGAAGAGAAATGAGAAAGAGGGCAAGAGATTACGGACTCACGTTTGGCTCACTGCCGAGGGGAAGATACGATTCCATTACCGATGTACCGGGTGTTAAGGTGGGACATCGTACGGTTTGGAAGAACGCTCCTTTTATAGCTCGAACAGGGGTAACGGCTATCATACCTGGAGAAGAAGATGTATACGATTCTCCCGTTTTCGCTGCCGCCCATGTGATAAATGGATTCGGAAAATCCGTAGGACTCATCCAGATCGAAGAGCTGGGGACGATCGAAACACCCATTCTCTTGACGAATACCTTAAACGTCGGCATAGTCGCCGATGCCCTTGTGGAATATATACTTCGAGCCCATCCTAATTGTACCACTGTCAATCCCGTGGTTTGTGAGTGCAACGATGGTAGACTCAACGATATCAGGGCAAGATTGGTAAAGAGAGAAGACGTATTCGAGGCCTTACAGAAAGTCCATAATGGTGCTATCGAGTTGGGTTCTATAGGTGCAGGTACCGGGATGGTTTGCTACGGGTATAAAGGTGGTATAGGGACATCTTCACGTGTTATAGCGCTCGATGGGAATAGATATACGATAGGTATTCTAACTTTGACTAACTTCGGAAAGAGGGGAGAGTTAACAATAAAGGGAATAAAGATCGACAAATATTCTGAAGATCGAACCGAAGACGAGGAGAATGGCTCCATAATAGTTATCGTTGGCACGGATGTTCCACTAACACATAGACAGTTGAAAAGGATTGCTAAGAGAGCGGGCATCGGTATAGCACGCACAGGTGGAAGATGCTCGAACGGTAGCGGAGAGATCTGCATTGCCTTTTCCACCGCCAACAGAGTTGATAGGAAAGAGGATAAAGATATTTGCAATATCAAAATGGTCAAGGAGACTACGAAGGTTATGAACCTCATATTCGAAGCCGTGATAGATGGAGTTGAGGAGGCTATCGTCGATTCTCTTTTCACCGCAGAAACAGTAAAAGGCATAGATGGAAGGATGATAAGGGCATTACCAGTGGATGAATTCGTTAAAAATCTTTTATCTAAATAGGATTCCAACTGAAATTCCAAACTTTTCTCACAATCCACTCTTCTGCATTCACCCTTAACATGGCTCCATGTCAAACTGTGTTGATGAAAATCTAAGCAAGACGGTAGGAGATATATCTCGATGTGCATTGTTGTGTAAGTGAAACAATGTTGCTCGACTCAGGGGTATCACGTCGGACTGTGACGAGCGTCCATCCTGCACGCCGTCACATTCGAAACTTCCTGTTTCTCACCGCCGTGATACTTTCCCTCGTCTTCGCAACCACTTACAGCACTTCGCACATCAAAATATACCTTCTACCTCATGGAGTTTAGTGGTGTGCATCGTTGTGTAAGTAAAGACGTTGCTCGACCTCACTATTTCTTTCTCAGTAAACCACTATCGTTGTTGAGAGGCTGTTGTGAGACTCATATAGCAAATGAGGTAGAGGACATATCTTGTGATGTAGAAGTGCTGTGAACGGTTGCGAAGCTGGAGGAAGGTAACATATTGGCGAGAAACAGGATGTTTTGAGTGCATCGGCATACAGGGATAAATGCTCGATGCTGACCAATATGCTACCGATGGAAGCGAGCAACATGCTCGTTCACATTAACGATGCACATCAAGATATCCCTCCTACCGAATCGTTGAAGGAGAGAAAAGTCTTGTTTAGATTTTCATCAACACGATTTGGCATAGAGCCTTCGTGTAGTTGATATTTTATCTTTACACTGGTATAATTAAAAACAGATGGGGTCGTGGCGCAACTGGGAGCGCGCTTCCATGGCATGGAAGAGGTAGCGGGTTCGAATCCCGTCGACTCCACTATCTCCAGGATTTTTACTCGGTATCTTCGCTTTTATCCACCCTGAGTAGCCCCTGTTGGGAACAACGTTATAAAATGTCCATTATGCCCTTTTTACAACAAACATAGGTGGATGTAGACTGTATAAAATAGTGAGATATGGAGCAAGAAGGTGAGCAATATCTTCACTCACATCGATGATGCACGCCAAGACTTGCCTCTTTGCTTTATGATAAATTTACCTGCTCACATCCCATTACTTGACACAGCCGTAAGTATACACTCTTTAGGGTAGAATGAGTATAATGTGGTAAAATACCTAAAGAAAAAGAAATCAATCGTGTATGCTGGGAAAGGAGATATAACGTTATGAGAGTAAAGAATTGGATGGAAAGAAATTTCTCGACGATCGATAAAAACACCACTGTAAGGGAGGCAAAAGAATATCTTGAAGATAATCCATTCTTGATAGTAGTAGATGAAGAGGGCAGATTCGAGGGTATACTCGATAAGACGAGCTTGTGGAACACTTTTGGAGATGAAAAGATCGAAGAATATTTAACACTTCTTCCTATAACTGCTATGGAAAAC
>WFSK01000072.1 GCA_015486095.1 Thermotogae bacterium | reverse complement strand
GACTTTTAAGATTATGGTGGGCAGTTCTTCTGAGGATATAAGGCTGGAAGGTAGGTTTGAGATATCAGGTGATGTAAGAGAACTCGATGGTAAAAGAGAATACTTTTCGGATGTAGAGGTGAAGTGATATCATATTTAACACGAAGGGAATGACTGAGAAAATTCCTACATTGAACATCGGAATGCTTGGATATGGCTTTATAGGAAAGGCGCACGCGAATGGGTACAAGCAGTTGTCCTACATGATGTGGCCACCTCCCGCTATTCCTTATCTTTATCTAATATGTGGTAGGAATGAAAAGGCTGTCTCGGAGGCCGCAAAGCGTTATGGTTTCAAGGGATACCGTCTCGATTGGAAAGAGGTGGTTTCCGATAAAAGGATAGATATATTCGACAACTGCGCTCCCAATCACCTCCATTTTGAACCCACCGTTGAGGCTCTGAAAAACGGGAAAAACGTGATATGTGAAAAACCTCTCGCCGTTAACGGTGAACTTGCCTACGAGATGTATAAGATATCGAAGGATGCGAAGGGCAAGAGTATGGTCGCGTTCAATTATCGATTCATACCAGCCGTTATCCTGGCAAAGCAATTGATAGACGAAGGGAGGATAGGAAGGATATATCATTTCAGGGGACGGTATCTCCAAGAAGGTATGGTAGACCCAAACCGCCCTCTAACATGGCGTTTGCGCAAAGAATTTGCTGGTAAAGGGGTCTTAGGGGATCTGGGGTCACATATAATAGATCTGGCAAGATATCTCGTTGGTGAGATCGTAGCGGTATCCGGTATAACACACACTTTTATAAAAGAACGCCCTCTGTCGGATAATACATCCCAAAAGGGAACTGTAGATGTGGATGATGCCTTTGAAAGTATAGTAGAATTCGAAAACGGTGCCATCGGAACCGTCGAGGCATCAAAATTGTGCCATGGTAGAAAGAATTACATGTACTTCGAGATAAACGGTTCTAAAGGAAGTATTAGATTTAACTTAGAAAGATTGGATGAATTAGAGGTATATTTTGCAAACGAAGGAACGAATAAGATAATGGGTTTTAAAGATGTGATGGTTACAGAATCTTCAGATCCTTTTATCAAATACTGGTGGCCTCATGGACACATCATCGGTTGGGGAAACCTATTCGCTCATGAATTATATCATTTCGTAGATTGTATAATAAACGATAAAGACGTGGCACCCCAGGGAGCAAGCTTTGAGGATGGCTACAAGGCGGCTAAGATATGTGATTCGATCGAAGAATCTTCATTAACGGGCAAGAGAGTAGAGTTAAAATATTAAATCAAAGGGAAGGGATCGCGTGATGCTTTCGATCGGAATCGACCTTGGAACGAGTGGAGTAAAACTCATAATCTTGGATGAGAACGGAAACGTGCTTTTCAAGACAGGAGAACCCTTTTCGGTGAGTAACCCTCACCCCGGATGGTCGGAGCAGGATCCGGATGATTGGTACAGAGGGGTAAAGAAAGTATTGCATAGAGCCTCCGAATATTTGAGGAATGATGTAGAACGAGTAAAGGCAATAGGTTTGAGTGGACAGATGCATGGAGCCGTTCTTATAGATAGAGAAGGAAACGTCATAAGGCCTGCCATACTATGGAACGATACTCGTTCGTATGAAGAACGTAATTGGATAATGGAACGTGTAGGGATAGAAGATATGCTACGTATGGTTCAAAATCTCCCTTTAGAAGGATTCACTCTCCCAAAATTGTTATGGGTAAAGAGGAATGAATCCAAAAATTACGAGAAGATATGGAAAGTCCTTTTGCCAAAAGATTATATAAATTTTAAATTGACTGGAAGGATAGAAACAGAGGTGTCAGATGCCTCTGGAACTGCTTATTTCGATGTTTTAAAACAGAAATGGAGTGATGAATTACTTTCCATTCTTTCCTTATCATCGGACATCTTACCAGAAGTTTTACAGTCCACCGATGTGGTCGCTACCATCCTACCTTCTGTCGCCGAGGAATTAAACTTACCCCAAGATTGCATCGTTGTGGCTGGTGGCGCGGATAACGCATGTGCCGCTCTGGGTAGTGGGGTAACAGAAGAAGGAATGACCATGTGTAGCATAGGTTCGTCTGGCACCCTCTTGTCACCCACTCCGGGATTTAAACGCGATGAAAAGGGGAGGCTTCATTTCTTCTCCCACGCAAAAAGGGGTATGAATTACAATATGGGAGTGGTTCTATCTGCCGGTATGTCTTTAAACTGGTTTGTGCATAATGCATTACGATCTTTCGATTATAAGGGAGACGTGTATGAATTGTTGAATGAATTGGCATCGAATGTGCCGGTGGGTAGCGAAGGCTTACTCTTCTATCCGTATCTCAACGGTGAACGTACACCTCATATGAATGCAAAGATAAGAGGGGGATTCATAGGATTATCTTTGAGACATACGCTGGGTAACATGGCACGAAGCATTATGGAAGGCGTTACATTTGCCTTGAGGGATTCATTAGAAATAATGAAGGAGATAAACATAGCACCATCTGAGGTCATCTTGGTAGGTGGTGGAGAAAAGAGCAAGTTGTGGTCTCACATAGTCGCAGATGTCTTCTCGCTTCCCGTAAAGACCTTGAAGAACAATGAAGGTGCAGCATTGGGTGCAGCAATTTTAGCCGGTGTTGGTGGAGGGATATGGCAAAACTTAGAAGAAGGAATAGACAGAAGTGTTAAGGTAGATAGGATCATAGAACCAGATCGTTCGAACGCCGAAAGATACAACGAGTACTACGATCTGTTCGTTAGGACGTTTCTGAGTTTAAGACCGAGTTTAGAGGAACTATTCGATATCAGAATGCAGACTTAGAGGTGAGGACATGGATATTAATAAGAGAGTTGTAGAACACAGAAGGTGGTTTCATCGCCATCCTGAGTTGGGTTTTATGGAATTCAAGACTTCAGAATACATAGTGAAACACCTTGAAGAGGCGGGCATACCGTGTAAAAGGATAAAAACCGGTGTAATAGCGGATATTGACGTTGGTGCCATCGAAACCATCGCCTTTAGAGCCGATATAGATGCGCTCCCGATACAGGAGATCGAGGGGCGCGAATATGGATCTCTTACACCGGGTCAGATGCATGCATGTGGTCATGATGCCCATGCGGCAATGCTCTTAACCGCTGCCGAATACATGATGGAAGTTAAAAAACCGACCAAGAACGTGAGATTCGTCTTCCAGCCGGCGGAAGAAACGGTCAATGGAGCACGTGAAATGATAGATTCTGGTGCCGTGGATGGAGTGGATATGATATTCGGTATACACGTGTGGATCGATGAACCATCTGGGGTCTTTGCGGTGAATTCAGGCCCTATTATGGCTGGATCCGATGAGATGAATATGATCATTCGAGGAAGCGGAGGGCATGCGGCTTCTCCACAGAAGACGGTAAATCCCATTGCCATTGGAGCAACATTCGTAAACGAATTGTACAAGATGCGCGTCTTAAATATAGATCCTCTCCAAAGTGCTGTTATCAACGTCACATCTTTCAATTCGGGCAACAGTTCCAATGTCGTTCCGGAGGAAGCCAAGATCCGTGGAACGATAAGGACGTTTTCAAAGGATGTTAGAGATGAGATCGTGAATAGAATAGAGAAATTGAAAGGCATTGCATCTTCACTCGGTGCGGAGATGGAGATCGATATTAAATCTATGACACCTCCGGTCATCAACTCAAAAGATGCCGTGGATTACGCAAGAGAAGTTGTAGAAAGGTTGAAACTAAAGGTTGTAAAGGCAAAACCAACCATGGGAGCAGAAGACTTCGCATTATATCTCGAACGTGTACCCGGTGCCTTCCTATTTCTCGGTATAAGGTCAGAAGAAAAAGGGATAATCTATCCTCATCACAGTCCCCGATTCGATGTTGATGAAGATGTTCTGAATTTAGGAGTGAGATTCTTTCTGGCCTGTGCAGGAATCACGAACATTCTATGAGCAGATTTCATCGCATAACCGTTTTTTTCAGCGTTAGGATAGGTTAATCGTATTTACAAGCATTAATAAGTATATATTCCTAATTATCTCTCGATCCCTTTCATTTTCTGTGTTTGACATAGTTGCTATTTTATGCTACTATAATTATGCCCTAATTGGGGACATGACCTTAATATTGGGAGATTCTCATGAGAATTGCAATTATAGGGCCAAGAGACCTCGTGAACAAAGTGTTATCCGTGGGAAAAGAATTCCATGATCTGGAAATGACTCCTTTCGGTTACAGTATCGAGACCGAAGCCCCTACGATCGTTGAAAGGAATCAACATCTTTTCGATGGCATACTCTTTACCGGACCGATTCCTTATTATCTATGTACTTCGAAGATAAACAGACTGATCGTTTGGGATTACATACCCTACCGTTCTACAGGACTCATAATGTCGATATTGGGTGTTCTTAAACGATTTCCAGAATATATAAAAAGGGAGTTCAGTATCTCCGTAGATACCCTTGCAGAGTCAGAAGTAACCGAGATCATAAGTGAGGTTCAGGTTCCCATAAAGCACGTTTATACAAAAGAGTTTTCTCCTCATACCAATGCCAATCAAGACTTCTGTTCCTTTCATGAAGAGATGTATAAAAAGAATAAGGTCGATGTGTGTATCACATGTTTGAAATCTACTTACAAGATATTGAAGAAAAAAGGTATTCCCGCATTCGCTGTTGTTCCTTCCGTACATACTATAAGAGGTACGTTACAAAAGATAATATTCGAGATGAAAAGCAACAAGATGGAATTGCTTAGAACCGTCGTGGGAATTATAGCATTAGACGAGCTCCCGAGTACACCGGTTAAAAGACATAAAGATCTGATGAGGATCTACAATGTACTACTCGAATACGCTAATAAAAAGGATCTATTGGTCTTTCCTCGAATGGAATCTTCTTTTATCCTCATCGAAACTTACGGACAGCTCATGATGGATACCGACAGCTTCACACATAACCCTTTAAGAGAACAGATCTTTACATCCACTGGGTTAGACATTCGTATCGGTTATGGAGTAGGGCCCAACGCCTCCCTGGCCGAGGATTACGCGATGAAAGCCATCGAATTTGCTAAAAGAGAAGGGAAAAAGAGATGTTATATATTCGATGGAACCACAGTTATAGGATTACGCGATGAAGAAGGGATCGGATCTTTTGAAGTTGAATCGGGAGACAAAAATATGACTATACTTTCGGAAAGAACAGGACTCAGTATCAGCAATCTCTCCAGGGTTATGAAAGCACTGAAGATGTTAGATGGATATTTTTCTGCAACCGATTTGGCATCCGTGTTACGAATAAGCCCCAAAACTGCCAGAAGGATAATAGCCAAGATCATTAAGGTAGGTTTGATCCAGGAAGTTAGAACCCGTTCGAACATCGGGGCCGGTCGCCCCGCGAAGATATATACATATAAAAGTAGGGGAGCGGGAAAAGAATGATATCCACACCCGAAAGGAAGGATACGTTGAATATCGCATACGTCGTTCCCCACCTACATTGGGATAGAGAATGGTACAAGCCTTATTACCCCTCTAAAGTGAGACTCTGCAAGATCGTTCATCACATATTAAGTGAACTCGAAAACGATGAAAGAAAGCAATTTACCTTTGATGGGCATACTAACTGGATCGATGACTTTCTCGCCGTTTATCCAGGGGAAAAAAACAGGATGAGGATGCTCATCACACAGAAAAAACTCTTCGTTGGACCATGGTTCGTTCAAGCGGATGAATTCGTTGTGACGGGAGAATCTATCGTTAGAAACCTTCTCATAGGGACTGCGATGGCAAGAGATCTGGGACACTCCATGGAAGTAGGCTATATACCCGATGAATTCGGACAGATGGAAAATATGCCTCAAATATTGAAAGATTTTGGAATAAACTACGCAATAATACACAGGGGCGTAGGAGATGAGATGGAAAGGGATGTGTTCTGGTGGCATTCTCCAGATGGCTCCAGAGTCCTCACTTACTGTTTGAGAAAAGGATATACCGGTGAAGAGATCATAAACACCGATGTAAAGGCATCCGTCCAAAGACTCATCGGTTTACTCGAAGCACAAAGATACAGGAATTCAAGTGGAGTTTTTCTATTGATGGATGGCGCAGATTTTACCTATCCTAAGGAATATCTTGCTGATGTTATAGAAAGGATGGTTATTCCAGGAGTTAGAATCGAATTATCTAATTTAGAGAGATTCATGAGAGCACTCGAAGAAAACCTACCTGATGACACACCAGATTATGAAGGAGAGTTCAGGAACCCTAAATACGCTCCCCTCCTGACGGGTGTCTATTCTTCAAGAGTTTATATAAAAAAGAAGAACCTTCATGTCTCTAACTTCCTTGAAAGAGTCGTCGAGCCCATTCTCACTATAAGTTACCTTCTGGGTAATGAGTATCCCAGCGAATTGCTACGCGATACATGGAAAACCCTCCTCTTATGCCATCCGCACGATAGCATATCTGGATGTGGTTCCGATGCCGTACATAAAGACGTTGAAGTTAGGTTGAGGTGGGTTGAAGAACGCTCCGATGAACTTTTAAGAGAGGCGCTGAAAGAAATATTTAGATCGAGAATCGTATATAAAGAGGATATAGAAGTGGATAGTGTTATGATCTTCAATCCCAATCCATTTTACTTTTCTGGAATAGTAGAAGCGAGTTTCAAGGTGAGAAAACCCCTGAAAGATCTTACCCTGGTATCGAGAGATGGACAAGAAATATCGGCGAGAATCCTCAGTATAGAGAAAATTCAGGATTACGTCGAGAATGAAGAAGTAGAATTCGTGGATTTCTTCCTTGTAAAGGCTGTTCTGGATGTAGAAGATATCCCTCCACTTGGTTTCAAAGTATTCAAGATAGAAGATAAAAGCATATGGAGAAGGGAAAATGTAAAATTAGATATCGGATATACCAGGATCTTCAATGATAACGTTGAAGTTTATGTGAGAGAAGACAATGTGATCGTTATTAGAAATTTGAGAACTGATTTTACGATAGAAACAGGCATATTTAGGGACGATGGAGATGCCGGAGATGAATATACATTTTCTCCATCCGAAGATCGAGAAAGGGTGATAGGACCACTCAATGTCGAACAGGTTAAGGTAGAAGATCGGAGGCCATTCTTCGCGAAGTTAACCGTTTATGGATATATGATTCTTCCTGAATCTCTTACGGATTGTGAAAAAGCACTTCGTACAGAGAAAAGAAGGCAACATGTAGAAATGTCATTTACCATTTACAAGGATTCCGAATTCGTTGATATGAAGATCTCATTTGAAAACATCATAAAGGATCACAGATTAAGAGTACTTTTCAGATGCAGGGCTTTTCCCGATAGGATCGAGGCAGGGGAACCTTTTGGATCGATCGAAAGAGGATACAAATTACTAACCTTAGAGGATCAAAAAAGGCAAATTCAACAGGATGGCTATAGAGAATCGGAAGTTAATTTCCATCCATTTCAAAAGTTGCTCATCGTAGATGATGGTAAATATGGATACGCCATCTCAACACTCGATCTGACCGAGTATGAGTACAGCGTTGTAAGTGATCATTCTGTGTTGGAGTTAACCTTAGTCCGAGCGATCGGTGTTCTGGGAAAAGATATTCTTCCCGTAAGATCGAGGTATTCTCTTCCCGCGTTTCCTACACCAGATGCTCAATGTTTAAGAGACATCGAAGCGAATATAAGGATAATACCATCTAGAAATAAAGAAAAGATATTTAGGTATTCGGAAGCATTCATGAATCCCATATACGTCCAAGAAATACTGAATCCGTCCCCGAACTCTCCGAAAGAGTTTTCACTTCTCAAATGGAGTGAGCCTGAGATTATCTTAAGTTCCGTTAAAAAGGCAGAAACAGATGATGAAATAATAATAAGATTTTTCAACATATTGGACAAAGAGATCAATATCTCTTTAAAACTCGATCCCATCTTCAAAAGGGCATCGATCGCTACACTTAGCGAAAAACCATTGGAAGATGTTCCCGTTCAAGATGATCTTTTGAGCATCAGGATTCCAAAACGCAAAGTAATAACTTTGATCCTGGGGCCCCAAAAATAAACGAGGAGGTGGTTCGTATTGGGTGAAAACAGGGACTCAGATGGACAAAGAAAAATATTAAAAAAGGAGATGGTTTTACCATGAAAAGGAGTTTGGCTATCGTTATAACCTTACTCTTGGCATTGATGATCATGAGTTCGGCTTTGGCTGTTGCGAGTACCGATACGATAACAGCCCTTCTACCCTTCAGACCTAACACGCCGTTTGGCGCTTATCTCGGGCAGGTCTTCAATCTCTTCGAACAGACCCATCCAGGTGTAAAGATCAAATGGATCAGTGGAGGAAGTTGGGGAGACTACATCAAGAAGCTTGGAACGATGCTCGGTGCAAGGCAAGGACCAGATGTTGCCTATGGCAATGCCAATTATCTGTTTGTTCCAGGTAGAGGCGCAGGATTGGCGAGTGCGGACTCACTGACGATACCGGATAAATACTTTACAAAGGATGAAAGATTGGGAATGGGAGCCGCAGTGATAGGTTCCGTATCGATCCCTGGAAGAGGAATCGTGGTATGGCCATGGCATCTGTACATAGGTGGCATTTCTACTATGATAGCCAATGAGGATATACTCAGAGAAGCCGGCTTCGATCCCAACAAAATAAGAAAAAATGGTTGGACTATAAAACAGTTTCTGGAATTGGGAAGTAAAGTTGTAAAAGACCTTAACGGAGACGGAAAACCCGACAGATGGTTGTTTTATCCTGTAAACTCAGATCACATGAGGATCGGTATCTTCCCTGTGTATCTTAGTAAGAAAAGACCCCTTTTAGAACAGTGGACACTCGATTACTTCTTCGATACTAAGACCGGCAAACTCAAAGATCCAGAACTCTTACATCGGGCATTCCAATATCTTTACGATTTGGTCCACAAATACAAGTATGCCCCTGCCGCTGCTGTATCTAAGTCCATGGGTGATGCATCGGATGCATTTCTCAGGGGAGAACTCGCCTTCGTAGCAAATGGGCCGGATTACCTTTCCACTGTAAAAGAACACAACAGGATGGTCCTTGAAGGTCAAATAAAGGGAAAGGTTATACATGCCGGGATAGTTCCCATGCCTTACCTCAACGAACCAGGTCATGGACCAATTAGACCGGGATTAGCAGTTTATGGATTCTACAACTTCAAACAAAATCCTTACAAAGGGGATGAACATACAAAACACGTGATGGAATTTTGTGATTTCATAACCAACATAGTATTTCAACCCATCCTTGCCGCAGAAGGTTTTATGAGCCCAGATAGAAGATTGTTCGCAACAAGATATGCGATGGCCGCCAACCTTTATGATACCAATGATCCAAGCGTCAGATATTGGTTAAATGATATGAGAAACAACGCCCTTCCTTCGTTATCTCAATATGCCTGTGTTGCCTTTACGAAGGCGTTCAGAGAGGCGAAGGGTAAATGGTTCCATGATTCTTTCATACCTGCCCTTGAAGGAATGATCGCTGGAAAACTCACTGCAGATGAGGCGTTTAACGAGGTAAAAGTCGCTGCAGAAAAACTCCCATATCCACGAGTGAATAAAGATAAACTTCGAGATATTACAAATAGCATCAATAAGTTGATTAAAGAAGAACAAGAGGAAAGCAAGATGTTCAAATGATCAAGGGTGAGTGGGGAGGGGAATCCTTTCCCTCCCCGAATCTCTTTTACAGGGTGCATTATCATGTTTAAGCTTATAAAAAGGAATTACGTATACAACGAATGGTTTTGGGCATACGTCTTTTTGGCAGTTGATCTTGCGTGGTCTACACTCTTCCTCTTTTACCCTATGATAAAGGGAGTGATCTACAGTTTTCAGGACATACGCCTTCAGAACATCTCCAATCCTCACTTCATAGGTTTCAAGAATTACATAAATGTATTGACTGACCCCGATTGGTGGCATTCAGTGAAAGTAAGTGCCGTGTACACTCTAGGGGTAGTTCCTATGGGGATCATAATTCCACTTACCATATCTCTGCTACTGGCTCACTTTCGGAGAAGTATCAGAGATTTCTTCAAGGCAGCCTTTTATCTACCCGGAGTTGTAAGTGCAGTGATCATGGCTATGACTTTGAAATGGATCTTCGATCCCATGGCAGGTTTTATGAACTGGTTGCTCTCTCTTTTAGGACTTCCAACACAATTATGGTATTCGAGTACATCCGAAGCACTTTTAACCCTCATCATTATGAACTGGCTATCATCTCATGGATTCAACATACTTTTATATTCTGCGGCTCTCGATAGGATCCCTAAAAGTCTGTATGAGGCAGCTGAGATCGATGCCGCATCTTCATGGAGAAGGTTCTGGAAAATAACATGGCCATTGTTGAAACCAACCACTTTATACGTACTCATAATAAGTGTTATAGGTTCCTTTCAAGCATTTGGGGGAGCTTTTTTCATAACTCATGGAGGTCCTATGAAGGCAACTGAGTTTTTAAACTACAGGATATATGTAACATTCTATCAGTTCGGAGAATATGGAGTAGCCGCAACCATGTCCGTCTTGTTGATGTTGATCGTGATAGCCGTTTCACTTTTGAATTTCAAGATAATGGGTAGCGAAGTGGAATATTAAGGTGATTTCTATGGATAAGAAGGAGATTTCGGAAGAAGAGTTTTTAAAAAGATTGAAAAGAACAAGATTGATAAGAAGGGTAATCAGCGGAATCTTTTTGCTCATAGTGATCATCTGGGGTATAATATCTCTGTTCCCAATGTACTGGATGTTCGTTTCTTCCTTTATGTGGATAGGGCCTTCTTTCACTATGAGTGATATAAGATGGTTCCCTAATCCCCCTACACTTCGGAACTACGTAGATTTTTTCCAGTTGAATGCACCATTCTGGATACAAAGGAGACCCTGGCAAAGGTGGTTTCTCAACAGCCTTCTCGTGGCTCTTATTCCAACCTTGAGTAATCTAATATTCGATTCTATGGCGGGTTACTCTCTTGCAAAACTCAGATATCCTGGAAGACAAACGATCTTCTGGACTATAATTGCTACTATGACGGTACCGTTATTCGTTCCACTCATACCCTTATACAAAATGATGTTCGATTTTCACTGGATAAACACTTATTGGGCGTTGCTTTTCCCAGGTTTTGCAGGCGTAGGAGGAGTGTTTTTATTCAAACAGAGTATTCAAACGTTGCCTTCCAGCCTCATAGATGCCGCAAGGATAGATGCCGCTGGAGAATTTAAGATATTCTGGAAGATAGTGTTACCACTCTCAAAGCCAATATTAGCCTTGATGGGAATCACAGGTTTCGTAGGAGGATGGAATAGTTACTTCTGGCCATATCTGGTCACCAATTCATCTGATATGTTCACGATACAAGTTGGCTTAACTGGAATGATGGGAGCAGGAGCTATGGGAATTCCACCAGGTGTTGAGGCATATGGAAGGTCATTTGCAGGAGCAGCGCTCGCCGCCATACCTGTTATAATAATCTTCTTTGCCTTTCAGAAGTACTTCGTAAAAGGTATAACCGTAGGAGCCTTTAAGGGGTGATATTGTGGATTTCAGCGGGATCTTTCCATTTTTGTTTTTAATAATAGCCGGCCTCATATGGGCTTTTGGCTTTCCCATTTTTTTCATAGTTCTGGATATTCTGAAGAAGAGGAGGAAGAAGAATCACAATGGCTGAGGTAACTTTGGATAAAGTAACTAAGGTCTTTACGACCTTTAAAAAGAGAAAAAAAGTCGATGTGGTGGCGGTTAATCATCTCGAATTGAATATAAAGGATGGAGAATTCTTGGTCCTCCTCGGGCCGTCTGGATGTGGGAAGACCACTACTTTAAGGATAATCGCAGGGCTCGAAGTACCCACTGAAGGAAAGGTATATATAGGGAATAGGGATGTAACGAAATATCCCGCAAAAGAACGCGGAATCGCTATGGTTTTTCAGGATTACGCCTTGTATCCTCATATGAACGTTTATGAAAACATGAGTTTTGGACTCAGAAATCTGAAATTTCCAAAAGATGAGATAAAGCGGAGAGTTGAAACAGCAGCCAAGATTCTTGATATAGAGGAGTTATTCGATAGAAGGCCAAAAGAACTCTCAGGTGGTCAGAAGCAAAGGGTAGCACTTGGTAGAGCTATAGTTCGTCAACCCCAGGTATATCTCTTCGATGAACCTCTTTCCAACTTAGACGCGAGGTTGAGAGTTCAAATGAGGGCAGAGTTAAAGGAACTTCATATGAACTTGAAAACAACTTCGATCTACGTTACACACGATCAGATAGAAGCTATGACTCTGGGTGACAGGATCGTCATCTTGAAATTAGGAACGATCCAGCAGATAGGAACTCCCGAAGAGATCTACAATAAACCATCGAATCTCTTCGTTGCCAATTTTATAGGCACACCTCCCATGAATTTCTTTACCTGTAAGGTGATGAAAGATAGTGATTTTGAATTCGTATTTGAAAATGAAGGAAAGATCTCCGTACCAAATACCTTAAAGAATAAACTACAGGGTTTTATAAATAAAAGAGTAACACTTGGAATAAGAC
>WFSK01000071.1 GCA_015486095.1 Thermotogae bacterium | reverse complement strand
TTGCTGCTAAACCTGAGGCGGTGGTAAGAGTTGTAGGAGATGATGTGTACATATGGACTCGTCTATACAAAGCTGTTGTGAACAGGACCACTGGCCTCTTAGAAGATTACTATATCACCACACATTCCTTCAGTAAAATAGATTTAAATTCAGATAAGAAAAGGGCATGGATATTCAAATATGGTGGAGATGGCTATGATGTATTGGTGAATGGTGGAGAGGCTAGTCCTACAACCGTATCTTTACTGATAAATAATGAAAAGAACATAACGAATCTAAAGACTAGGAATGATATAACACTCATATTCGTTCAACGAGTAAAGATGAATGAAAAACTCATCGAGTTCGAAAAGATCTATTGCTTTCATAATGCACCGAATTATACGCATGAGGTACGCATTGATGTAATGAAAAATCCTGTTGGTGCAAAGTTGTCTGTTGTTATACCCAAGGTTGGACCTTCGGTTTACAACAGGCTCAATACTTCTAAAACGCTCTTCGCTTCTTACACCAAGAAGCATAGAAAGATCGAGATGTCATTGATATCCTCAGGTACTCTCAGTCCAGAGGGTATCGTAAACATAGAAAAAAACAATGTAAATATAAAGTCGTATATGGGACCGGTTAAAGTGACCTTGATCACAAGATATTTAGATAACACTGCTGACGTGAAGAAGATCGTTCATTCTCTACCTAACGGATATAAATGGTACGATGGCTTATTTTACCCTATGGTTAGTAGCTTAGATTGGCTTTATGGGATTACAAAGAATTACGGTTGGGCTATCATCATATTTACCTTATTGATCAGACTGATCTTATATCCCCTATTCGCTGTTCAGACGAAATCCACAGCTCAGACTATGAAGCTTCAGCCCGAAATGGAGAAGATCCGTAAGAAGTATAAGGACCCCAAAAAGCAACAGGAGGAATTGATGAAATTGTACAAAAAGCACGGGGTTAATCCGATGGGAGGATGTCTTCCTTTACTGATCCAGATGCCCATTTTCTTCTTATTGTATGGTGTGATCATCTATTTCGGTGATCAATTCCCATATAGTAGCAAGTTTTTCATCTGGGATGATCTATCCAAAGGAGGTTTTAAGGTTAATCTGATCTTCATACTCATCGGGATCGTTATAGCCATATATCAATCTACTCTAACAGCAAAGGATAAAAAACAGGTTTTGCAGTCTTCTCTTATGTTTATAGTCTTCGAATTTTTCATAATTTATCTACCTTCGGGTCTATTTCTTTACTACACCGTATCGAGTGCCTTGCAATTGCTACAAACCGCTTATATCAATAGAAGGTTAGGTATAAAAGGTATGAAATTAAAAGAATTGTTTGCAACGAATAGACGTTGAAAGAAGGGAGAGTTAACATATGAAGACCTTTGAGATAAAAGGTAAAACCGTCCATGAGGCGATTCAGAGGGTTTTACACGAATACGATCTTCGGGAAGATGAAGTAGAAGTGGAAGTAATTGAAAAAGAGAAAAAAGGGCTACTCGGTCTCATAGGTGCACATGATGCCAGAGTAAGAATAAAGCTGAAAGAGAAAGTGATCGAAAGAAAGCTAAAGGCATTCTTGAACTCATTGTTAGAATATCTCCATATAAATGCTGATATATCTGTTAAACAGGGTGATCGTAAGGTTCATGTAGAGATGTCTGGCAAAAATCTGGGTGTTCTCATAGGCAAGCATGGACAGATACTAGCCTCCATCCAACATATATTGAACATGCAAGTAAATAATCTAACGGACACCAAAGTAAACGTGTATGTAGATGTGGATCATTATAGCAAGTATAGAAAGAATAAGTTAGAAGAGATCGCTTATCATGCCTTAGAAATGGTTAGAAAGACGAAAGAAAAGGTGAAGCTGGATCCGATGCAGTCCTGGGAAAGGAAGGAGATCCATAGATTGCTCTCAAAGTATTCAGATATACACACTTATTCTGAAGGTATAGAACCTTATAGATATGTTGTAATAGAACCTACAAACGATGAAAAATAGTTCGAATTACCCTTGGGGAGATCTATTCGAAATCACCGAAGGATGTTGTTCACTGCCTTGTCCAACATCTGATCCTCTGTGGAAACAACTCTACCGTTGATCTCATATGCCCTTTGAGCCTCTATCATCTTCACCATCTGTCTGACAGCGTTGACATTGGAACCCTCAACGGTATACTGCATTACTTTCGTCTGGTTGTCATATAATGGAGGCCCACTCTGAGGAGTGGGAATGAAGTAGTTATCTCCTATCTTCCTTAGACCAGTGTTATTCTGAAAGCGAGAGATCATCAACTTATTCGTTACCTTCCCATTTACGTATACGTAACCCTGCTCATCTACAGTGAATTCTCCACCTATTCTTATTGGTTTTCCCGTTATAGACAAGACCTCTTCGCCTGCCTTCGTAACGAGCATACCATTGGAATCGAGGGAAAATCTTCCATCTCTCGTGTATTTATATATTCCATCTGCTCCTCTTATCGTGAAGAATCCATCTCCCTTAAGTGCGAAATCCAATGAAGAGTTAGTATGTATATAATTACCTTCGGTAAAGTTGGTGGTTATCCTATCCACAACGACACCCGTTTCCATCTTACCTATGGGAATTGCTTTAACTCGATCTTTCAATCTCACATATGGCCTGCCACCTATACGATGGATGAGAACAGGATTGAAAGTCTTAAAAGATGTAGAATCTTTCTTGTAACCCGGTGTATCAACATTGGCTATGTTGTTGGCTATTACGTTGAGCTTAGCCATCTGAACGAGCATTCCCATACAACCAGTATAAATACCTCGTACCAAGCTTAAATCCTCCTCTCAAGTTGCATAACTCATGGAAACCCTCTCTAATAATTCTGGATCCTCGAGTGATAGACCTGCACCCTTAGCTACACAAGTTATGGGTTCATCTACCCTTATCACATCCACACCTGTAGCATTTCTGATGAGTTCGTCCATCCCTTCCAATAGAGATGCTCCACCAGTCAAAACTATACCTTTATCTATGATATCAGCGGATAATTCCGGTGGTGCCTTTTCCAGAACACCTTTTACCTTTACGATCAGCATTTCCAGAGAATCTCGCAGAGCTTCGAGTATTTCAGAAGAAGTTATGGTAGTTTCGTAGGGTAACCCACTTACCATTTCTCTACCCTTTATCAACATCTCTTTATCTTCACCAATGTTGTATGCCTTTCCTATGCTTATCTTTACGTTTTCCGCAGTAGCTTCACCTATGATGATCTTATACTTCCGTTTGACATACTTTATTATCGCCTCATCGAATTTGTTACCACCGATCTTTATAGAATCACTCACCACTATACCACCGAGGGAGATGATCGCTATATCAGTCGTTCCACCCCCTATATCTATAACCATGTTACCAAAAGGTTCTCTTATATTTATTCCTGCCCCTATTGCTGCCGCTATCGGCTCGGATATGAGATAAACTCTCCTTGCCCCTGCATTCAACGTTGTCTCTATAACAGCTCTTCTCTCTACCCCTGTAAGTCTTGCAGGCACACATACTACTACATTTGGTTTTATCAGTGTTCCCTTTATTATTCGCTTCACAAGGTGCTTCAGTATTGCTTCAGTGATTCTGTACTCTGCTATCACCCCATCTTTCATAGGTCTTAAAGCTATTATATCTCCTGGTGTTTTACCCAGCATCTGACGGGCCTCATTACCGATGGCAAGTATTTCCTTCGTATTCTTGGATATAGCAACTACAGAAGGCTCTTGAACCACTATCCCACGTTTCTTTTGATATATCAATATGTTTACTGTTCCAAGGTCTATACCAATATCGTTTTTGGACATGAATCTTACCCTCCTAATATGAGATCGTTATTTTTCACGGAAAATCTCACTCCTTTAATATTTGTTCTTATCATATGCCATTCCACATCTGCCCCAATCTTTTTAAGGTTTTCTTTGATATCGTTATAACCCCTAAAGATATGTTCTATATTTTTCACGATGGTTTCTCCCCGCGTCATCAATCCCGCGATCAATAGAGCAGCACCTGCCCTCAAATCCGTAGCAATAACCGGAGCTGCACTCAATTCTTCAATACCATTTATTATGGCGGTAGAGCCTTCCAACCTTATATCTGCCCCCATCCTCCTTAGTTCATCGACATGCATAAATCTATTCTTGAATACATTTTCTTTAACCACAGATACCCCTTTTGCTATCGAAAGCAATGCCATTATCTGAGGCTGAAGATCGGTAGGAAAACCCGGATAAGGCAAAACATTGATGCTCGTACCAGAGAATACAGAGTCATTTGTAATCCTAACTTCCCTATCGTTCACCTCGTGTACATGCACTCCTATATCTTTCAATTTGGCTATAGGTGCAGTGAGATGTTCTAACATTACATTTTTCAAGAGGACATCTCCACGAGTCGCTGCGGTCATTATCATATATGTACCCGCTTGTATTCTATCAGGAATAACGAAGTATACACCTCCCTTTAACTTCCTTACTCCTATGATCTTTATCGTTGAAGTCCCCGCACCTTCGATATTCGCTCCCATACGGTTCAAAAAATTCGCTAAATCTTCCACTTCCGGTTCACGAGCAGCGTTTTCTATGATAGTCTCGCCCTTTGCGAGAACCGCAGCCGTCATTATGTGCTCTGTGGCTCCCACGCTCGGGAAATCGAGATATATATGGGCCCCTTTCGGTTTTTCCTTTATGGAGGCCTCTACAATACCGTGTATCATACTCATCTCGAAACCCAGTCTTTCTAAACCCTTTATGTGGAGATCAACAGGCCTATACCCAATAGAACACCCACCTGGTAAAGGAACCAATGCCCTGCCATTCAAGAGAGTCAAGGGAGCTAAAACGTTGAAAGAAGCTCTCATCTTACTCACCAATTCATAGGGGGCTTCCATCGATATCCTTCCTCCCTTTTCTATTTCTATAACTCCCCTCTCTCTATCCCAATCGACTTCACAACCCAATCTTTCTAAGAGGGTTGTCATGGTATCAACGTCCAGAAGATTTGGGACATTCCTGATCACGACCTTTTCATCGCATAGAAGTGAAGCAGCAAGTATAGGCAGAACTGCATTTTTCGCTCCTTTTATAGATAGTTCCCCATGTAGTGGTCTACCACCCATTATTCTAATATAGCCCATTCGTATGCCCCCATTCTGTTTTTTTCATTCCCTTTCTACATTTCTGAGTCTAAAGAAAAACAACCCCAATACTCCTAAACCTATCAACAAAGCGCTCATCAACTGAGCTACCCTGATCTTGCCCCAATAAAGGCTATCTGTCCTAAGTCCCTCCACGAAGAACCTGCCAATAGAGTACAATATGAAATACAAACTCACTCCTTCCCCAAAATGCCTCCTATATTTCTTTACATAAGAGTACACCACGATAAATGTGATGATATCCCAAATAGATTCATATAAAAAGGTGGGATGAAAATATTTGTATTGGAGATACTGGAGTGGTCGGTGAGATCTGGCGATATACATCTTCCAGGGCAGATTCGTTGGGGTACCAAATGCCTCCTGATTCATGAAATTACCCCATCGCCCCATCGCCTGACCCAAAGGAACTACCATAGCAAACCAGTCTAATGCCTGCCAAAAACCGTAAGAGCAGTTCTTCTTCAAACGAGTATATAAAAACACGGATAGGATCGCTCCGATAACTGCACCATGAATCGCAAGTCCCCCATGCCATGTCCTTATGATTTCAGCCGGATTAGCGAAGTAATATGATAAATTAAAGAGCACGTAATATAAACGTGCCCCTATTAACCCGAGTACAATACCCAACACTAAGTTAGATATTAAATCATCCTCGTTTGCCCCCTCTTTTTTTGCTTGATTAACTGCTATTAAATAGCCTATTATTATTGCAGAAACTATTATCAAAGCGTACCATCTGATCTCTATCACACCTATGGATATGGCAATGGGATTTGGACGGGCATTACCTTTAAACACCATCTCAACCCAATTGAAAAAGAAAGGTAAAATGAGGGCTGCGATCACGCTGGATATGAAAAAGATGAATTCATTTCTTCTTCTCAACCTTATTTGCAATATCTATTCATACCCCTTTAAATGATATTCATCGAACAGCGGAGGCGCTGGGACTCGAACCCAGATGGTGCAAAGCAACCATCGATTTTCAAGACCGACCCCTTAACCAATTCGGGCACGCCTCCTCAGGTATTATATCATATTCTTGGCAACCAGATGCCCGTTTGATCTTGATATTTCCCTTTCCTATCCCCGTAGGTGATGCTACACTGCTCATCCCCTTCAAAGAAGAGGATCTGTGATATCCCTTCGTTTGCGTATACTACAGCGGGAATTGGGTTCGTATTCGATATCTCTATGGTGATATAACCCTTCCAACCAGG
>WFSK01000070.1 GCA_015486095.1 Thermotogae bacterium | reverse complement strand
TATGGTATGATCAAATCATTCATCTATGCTTAAAGAGCTTTAGTCAGATAATAGAAAAGGGTAGAAAAATAAAAATCTCTTTTTTCTTCCCCTATTCTGGAGTAACAATGAAACCCACTCGTATCTTCCGCACAGTGAGCTATGGTAGATCATCGGCTAATTGTCCATACCCAAGATAAGAGAATACGGAGTTAAGATATCTTTTGAAATCTTCGAGATCGCCTTTTAGTATCTTGTAGATCCTCCCATCTTCTATGTCCCGGTTGTATTCGTTCAGGGTCAAATCGGGGCATCTTTCACCTCTGCCAGGTATTCTTCTCTAAAGTGTAACATATCGAAGTACGTCTTGAATATTCTGCCTTCAAAATCCGCTCTTAAAGAAGGCTTTTTATCGACTATCAAATGCCCATTCTTAATGACTTCATAGGAAAAGTAAATCGGTGCCCTGTTAATGATCCTTACATCCATTGGATAACGGATCTCCTTTTCCAACAGATCTTCCAGTTCGAGCTCGAGTTCCAAAGAATCTTTTACCTCTTTTAAATCTACGAATATCCCCACGTCTATATCGGAAAATGTTGGAGACGTAACGAAAGAACCAAAGATATATGCAAAGATGATATCTTCTCTGTCATTTAAGATCTTCGATATTCTCTTTACGATGATCTTCTTCTCGCTGTACATTATTCAAGGCCTCCGGATATGCTACTATATTTTATCATTTTTTGCATAACACTTGACACATATGAGAAAAAGCGCAAAATGAAATGAAAGAATACAGAATAAGATTTATCTCCATAATGCAATTAATATAGGAGATACAATTGTCTGATGAGGCAACACGTTATATTTTGTTAAGTCTTGACATAGAGCCCTACGAATCATCAATGATGAATGGAATAATCGATGTTCATTTCAATATTTCCTCCCTTACCTCACCCACGTGATCGCAGCTCTTGCAATATTTCTTAAAGAATTTCCTCACCTCGTTCGGCATGCCTTCTTTCACGATCTTTCCATCACAGATCAAAAAGGTGTGATCGGCAAGGTTTACCATATCCTCGTTGTGTGTTATTAAAAGGATCGTAGTCCCTATCTTCTTAAAACTCTTTATCGCTTTCCTTATGCCACTTATAGAGGCCATATCAATTCCAGAATCCGGTTCATCAAGAATCGCGAGTTTTGGTCTCATAGAAATGACGGAGGCGAGTTCTATCCGCTTCCTTTCACCACCACTCAAGTTTTCGTTCAACGTCCTGTTGAGGAATGAATCTGGAGATAAGCCAACGAGTCTTAGGCATTTCTCAGGCGCCACACCATCCTTCTTAAGGCTCAAATACTCTCTTACGGTTATCCCCTCAAAATTCGCAGGTATCTGCCATGCAAGTGTAATACCGAGTTTCGCTCTCTCGCTCACCGAAAGCTTCGTTATGTCAGTGCCGTTGAACACTATCTTCCCGGAGGTAGGTGTGTATCCGTTAAGACCCATGATTATGGCAGCGAGAGTCGTCTTCCCCGTACCATTTACACCTATAATGGAATATATATTGCCCTTGCTAATAGTAAGATCTATTCCCTTTAAGATCTCCTTTTCTCCGGAACTGTAGTGGAGGTCATCTATTTCGAGTAGGATATCCTCTCTTTGTACCCCATTTGATTTATCCATAGACTAATTCTACGATCTCCTCACCTTTCTCTTCAACAATTCGGCTATGGGAGTGATCAACTTCAAAAACTCCTTATCAATTATCCTGTAGTAAACGCTTGCTCCTTCCCTTCGGCTGTTCACGATGCCGGATTCCTCAAGCGTCTTCAAATGACGAGAAATGATCGATTGATCTACACCGAGTTCTTCTGCGAGTTTACAAGTGCACCTCTCTCCTCGCCCCAGGATATCCAATATCCCCATCTTCGTCTCGCAAGCCAGGGCTCCCAGATATTGAGCCTCCAAAGTGACAGCCTTTTCACGAGCGTACAATCTCTTTATAGATCTCCCGAATTTAACGTAGCTGACCAAAAAAGGAATTTGCAAGATCGGAACTATTGCCGGTGGAATTGCCATCAAACCCATACCTGCGGATATCGCTATAGCCATTGCAGTACCCTCATTC
>WFSK01000069.1 GCA_015486095.1 Thermotogae bacterium | reverse complement strand
CGAAAAGGCTGCTCATAAGTAAATTTTAGAAACGAAGCCCTCTTTGAGGGCTTCGTTTGTATCTATCTGTGAAAGGAGACATATGAAACGTCGCTTAACCTTAGAAGCAAAAGATAAGAGATTAGGCTACATCCTCATTGCTCCTACAATTATTATCCTCTTTCTCATCGTAATATATCCTTTGTCATATGCCTTTTATATAAGTTTTCATAATATGAATATAACTATTCCTTGGAAGGGTAAGGTTTTCGTTGGATTTAACAATTACATAGATGTTATTACAGATATTACCTGGTGGAAGGCTATCCTCAGAACATTGTACTTCGTTATTGCAGATATAACTGTCGGAATCACGTTGGGCTTGGGAGTTGCCCTATTGCTAAATAGAAAGTTGATCTTAAAACCCATTATATTTGCTATAGTATTATTCCCATATGTGTTACCTCCGATAGTGAATGCATTGATGTGGAAACTGATCTACGATCCAGATTACGGCTTTTTAAATGGGATACTGTATCAACTTGGATTAATAAAGGATTATATCCCCTGGCTTTCTAAAACGAGTTTAGCGATCGTTATGTTGATAATTGCTAACCTATGGCAAGGGACACCTTTTGCCATAATATTGTTCTTGGCAGGATTGAAATCTATTCCATTGGAACTATACGAAGCTGCCAAGATAGACGGTTCTTCTAGCTGGCAATCTTTTGTCTACATAACGCTTCCACTGTTAAAACCGATAATATATATATTAGTGGTCATGAAGACCATATTAACTTTTAAGATCTTCGATTTAATATATGCCCTTACAGGTGGCGGGCCTGCCAATACCACACAGGTTGTCAGTATGAAGATCTACAACGAGTCTTTCCTTTTCTTTAAATTTGGTCGTGCTTCTGCCATGTCATATATATTGTTGGGAGTGGTAATGTGCTTCGTGATCCTTTACATGAAGTTGTTTGAAGAGAAGAAAGAGAAGGTAGGTTAAGGAGAGATAGGAATGGGCAAAAGAAGGATGATGAGTATCGTGGTGATCGTCTTCATATTGATAATATTGTTGTCCGTATTATTACCATTCTTGTGGACATTCACTACGAGTGTTGCACCGGCGGTCGATCTTCATAAAAGACCCCCTCAATGGATTCCAACTAAGATATCGTTCAAATATTATTGGGATATATTCACATCATCTAAAAAGGCATATGGTGTATCTTATGAATTCAAGAGGGGACTTCTCAACAGTGCGATAATAAGTTTATCTGTAACTGCCATAGCTTTGTTCTTGGGATCGTTGGCTGCTTACTCGGTAGTTAGGCTAAAAGTCCCTTTTGGGAAATTCATAACCCTGTTTATTCTACTGACTCAGATGATGCCTCCCGTTATCCTTGTTATTCCTCTGTACTTCATAGCATCTAAGGCTGGCATGCTTAATAAAAAGACTTCTTTGATTCTGATCTATTTGGCATTTAACCTGCCTCTCGCGATCTGGATATTGGAGGGATATTTCAAAACCTTACCCGCTTCCATAGAGGAGTCTGCCTTGATAGATGGGTGTAGCAGATTACAGGCATTGTTCAAAGTAGTATTGCCCTTATCTGGACCGGCTTTATTCACTACCGGGATATTCGTCTTCATAGCTTCATGGAACGAATTCTTGATAGCCCTGGTTTTCACATCCAGCTTAACCGCAAAGACAATGCCCGTCGCAATAGCAGAGTTCATAGGAAGATTTACCACAGACTATGGCCTTATGGCAACGGCTGGAATAATAGGCAGCATACCACCCTTAGTATTTGCAGGTATTTTTCAAAGATATATGATAAGTGGGATAACTGCCGGTTCTGTGAAGGAATGAATGATAAAAGTCTTTTTTGAAGAGGAGGATATCTATACGAAGTTCAGAGAAAAATGGCAAAGATATACAATCTTAGAAAGATAAAGGAAAATAATATTCGCCTCGTATTACGAGAAATACTCAGAAATCAGCCCATTTCAAGGTCTGAGATAGCTCAGAAAACGAATGTAAGTAACGCCACCATATCGTATATCGTCAATTCTCTGTTAAGTGAAAATTTAGTGGTAGAAACGACGAAGGGAAGATCCACAGGTGGCAGAAAACCCGTTTTTCTTGAGATGAATCCAAAATCGAAATATATGATAGGTGTTGATCTCAGTGATTACACCGTTATGTATGCCGTCGTGGATGCAAATTTGGAAGTTGCATATTGTGATCGATTGGTAATGAATCCAGATGAAGATATAGAAGAAAACCTATTGCATCTCGCAAAGACTTTAAAACGAGTATTCGAAAAAAGCGAATATAAAGATAAAATAGTAGGGATAGGATTAGGTGTATCTGGAGTATACGATGACAAAGAAGACAGGGTATTAACGAGTGAGATAAGAGGAATAGAGACGGTCAGGATAAAAAATCTCTTTTCCTCCATTCTAGATTTACCCATATGGATCGAAAATGACGCGAATTGTACTGCCCTTGCTGAGATCATGAAATTAAAAGGGGTAAAAAATCTCTTCTTATTCTATATGAGTAAAGGTATCGGTGGAGGAATAATATTGGATGATAGGTTGTACAGGGGAGAAACAGGCTTCGCTGGGGAGATCTCCAAGAACGCTATGATCGTGAGAAATGGTGCGATCAGGACTATCGGAGACTTCTTTTCAGAGACATATTTTAAGAGGCGAATAGGAAAAGATATGATGCTGGGTGATGTGATGGAGGAATATAATAGAAGAGGGGATAAAGAAGTTAAAATTTTGATGGATGATCTGCAAAGATGTATGACAGCGATCTTTCTGAATGTGGTCTCTTTATTGGATATAAGGACTATAATAGTAGGTGGTAAGTACGGAACTTTTGATAGAGCGTTCCTGAGAAAAATAGAAATGGATATTCAAAGGATGTTCTTTGGTGAGAGTGTACGGGTCCTTCCTTCTGCCCTGGGTAGCGATGGTATTATATTAGGAAGTGCGCAGATGGTTTTGGAAAACTACATCAAAGTCATATAGAATGCGGAGTGTAAGCTATGAAAGTATGTCTACTCGCTGATACCCATTTGTTCTCATCGGAGATAGGTGGGAACTGGCCTGAAGATAGCTTTGCTATTTTTAGTGAGAAGATCTTACCCAGAGTAAAAGATGAGGATCCAGATGTTGTTATATTTCTCGGTGATGTATTGGATCCCCGTTCCGGGAGAAGTGACCCCAGGTGGCCTAAGGGAGACGAAGCCAATAGAAGATTTGTAGAGGTCCTTAAGATGAAAGGGATCGAGAACGCCTATGTGTTGAGAGGTAATCATGATTACCTTGAACCTCTGAAGAACATATCTAAGATGGGAGGCCCTCGTTTTATCGAAGATGAATGGCTTAAGATTGAAGATACGGCATTTTATTTCTTCTCCTCGAGATATCCCGATCTTCAAAGAGCAATTAGTGATTTGAAATCGATCCCCGATATCGATGCGAAGAACAAGATATTACTCATGCATGAGAACGTGAGTATAGAAGGAGCTGAAAACATACCGGAAGAAGTTATGAGGCGAATCGCCGAAAGATTCGATATGATATTCAATGGGCATCAACACGTTTATCAACATCCATACGATAACGTATGGTGCCTTTCTTCAACTCTTCCATGGCGAGTTGGATACGGCAATTGTGATGTGGAGATAGATTGGAGAGATGGAGAACCCGAAATAAAGAAGAATGAAAGCAAATTCGGCTTTTATATATTGGATCCGGATGAAAGGGCTTTTGCCTTCTCCAATGTAAACATAGGGATAAAGATAATAATTGCAAATTTGTACTTTTCCAATGCCTCTGCTGAAGTGATCAGGGAAAGGTTGAAGAAACTATCCAAATTGTTATACGATATCGCTGAACCTGAAAAGGCTGTGGTAAGGGTTTATCTTAACGGTATTTTGAAAGAGGGAGATGAGCGAATAGATATAGGTATTTCTGAAATCGAGAGGAGGTACTATTCAAGGTTTTATGAAGGTAGGAGTAGAAGGATCTTACGAGTGGAGAATCTAACGGGAGGTGGAGCGTACTTGAGTAAAGACGACTTGAGATATATATCTGTAGAAGATGCGTTGAAACAGCTCGAGGTGGATGTCCCTGAGATAAAGGATTTTTATAGAGAAGTAAGTGATCTGATCGAGAAAAAGACCTTCGATGGCGAGGCACTCGTAGAGAGGATCAAGAGGTCCAGAGTGTTGGGTGATAAAAAGTGATGTTCGAATCGCTAAAGGTAGAAGGTATAATGGGATGCGAGTACGATATAGAATTCGATCCAAGATATACCGTTATCATAGGAGATAACAGACAGGGTAAAACCCTGACCGCAAGATTGATAATGTTGGCCTTATATGGTACAGGGCAGAGAGAAAAAGACCTTCATGATAGCTGGAGGCTCAGGTCAGAAGAACTGCTCCCCTTTTCCGATGAAGGTTCAGTGGAATTGATACTCAAGAGTGGAGGAAAGAGGTATAAGATATGCAGGGAATTCGATAAGAAGAAGAGTTCGGTAGAATTTTATGTGGAAAGAGAAGGTTCATGGAAACTGGAATACAGAAAGGATACGGATGTAAAGGCAGGGCTTGAAGAAGAGGTTGGCATAACGCCTGGTTTGATGAACGTCGTCATGTCGAATGAACACAGTCTTATAGGAGCGATCTCTTACGACGATAAACTACAGGCCAGCGTTTGGGAAGGGTGGAAATGGAGGTCGGAGATAATAAGAGGAAATATCAAAAAGGCGAGGGATAAATGTGCGAGAGAAGGGAGCGATCTGAAAATAGAGATGGAGGAGTTACAAAGAGATATTACGATGATCCTGGATAAGTGGCGCGAAAAGGGTGTCTTTACAGAGGATGAAGTGAAAAGAGGCGTAGATAAGATTTTCCTCGACGAGAGACTCAATTCGATAGAGAAGGAGATCGGAGATATTTTCGGGAAGAGCAGGCATTATCTGGAATTTTACGACTCGTTGATCAGATTGGATGACCTGGAGAGTAAAGATGTGATGGAAGCCCTTATAAGGATCTGTAAAGAAAAAGAAGCCTTCCTGGACGAAAAAGAGGATATCAGAAGTCTGAAGGGAAGGTGTGAGGATTATTTTGAGATATTATCCGATGTCCTGGACGGGGGAGGTAAGGAGGGCATCCAGGAGAGGATCAGAAATCTGGAAGATGAAGGAAAGAAGATGAAAGATGCCAGAGGTTTAAAAGAGAGGAGAGAAAGACCCATCACGGTGGAATGTAACATATATCCTCCCGAAGATGACGAGAAATTAGTCGTTCAGATCCCTGATGAAGTGGCTGCCGAATTCAAGTACGAGGAGATCGCTGGTGGGGGGATAGCGGTGCCGTATGATGAGAAAAAAGAAAGAAACATAGAGAAGGAAAAGATGAAGTTGGAGGAATTGATTCAGAAATTCGAGAAGACGAAGATGGAGATCAGAGAGGCAAAAAATGGATTGAGAGGTAAGATGGGGGAGAAAAAAGAGCGATTGGTAGAAGAAATGCAGCATTTAAAAGAGCAGAGGACGATTCTTGAAAGCGATAAAGAACGTTATTTAGCAACCCTCGAAAAGATAGAAGAGAGAAATATACTGATCGAGAAACTCAGCACAGCCAAGAACTGGTTCGATAAACTTTATAACGTACTGAGTGAGGAGGAAAGTTTGAAGAAGATAAGAAAAGAGACGGTGGCATTCATTAATCGGATCTACGAGAGGATCTACGGATGGGATATAAACGCAAGGTTAAAGGATGATGAAAGGATAGTCATAACGGATGCCCAGGGGAACCTGAGGAGCCATCCTTCGGGTTCGGAGATACACATAATGGGATTGGCCTGGCGATGGATGGTGGCAAGAGGTTTTGACCTTCCCTTAGTGCTCGATGAGCTCGATGCCCTACTCGACGATAAGAATTTTGAAAGGACGAGAAGATTGATAGAAGAGGAGATGGATAGACAAACGATAATATTAACGTTAAAAGAGACTTTGAAGGATCTACCGGGAAAGGTTTACAGGATCATGAGAGAAGAAAATATCTCATCGGTCGTGAATATATCAACTACTTAATAAGGAATGTACAAGATTAAGTGAAGAGGTGATTGAGTTGCTAAGGCCTATGCAGAACGGTTGTCGAGAGTATCTCAAACTCGATGGGATGTGGAGAATCAGGAGATCAACTCAAACTACGTCTCGCCCAATAGCGATATCTGCGAGTTGGAATGAGCAGTATGAAGATCTCTTCTTCGAAGATGGTCCATTGGAGTATGAATACGGAATGGAAATCCCTGAGAATTGGAAAGATAAAAGAATCCGTTTATATTTGGCTGCGATCAATACCAGGAGTGAAGTTTATATCGATGACAGGATGATCAAGACGAATTCAATAGGTTATCTTCCTTTCGAAGTGGAACTGAATGAATTCCTGAAGTTTGGGGAAGAACAAACCTTGAGAATAAGGGTTGAGAATCGTTTGCTTCATGATGGGTTTCCTGCCGGTGACATGCCAGAGAGTCCTGAAAGAGGAAGAAACTTCCCCCCGACGAATTTCGATTTCTTTCCCTATGGAGGGATCATAAGACCGATTTTGATGGAGGCTACCTCAAAAGAGGCCATACTGGACATAAGTTTTAGAACCGATAAGTCCTTGCCTGCCAGGAAACTGGGTATCATCGATATCGAGGTCGAAGTAACGGAGGAGAGCATCGGAAAAGATATCGAGATTCTACTCGCAGGTAAAAGGCTAACGAAAAGAATAAAGGATACGAAATGTGAATTCCACGTAGAGATAGCAAATGCACGTTTCTGGGATGTCGAAGATCCTTATCTTTACGATCTGCAGGTAGTGATTTCCTCGGATGGTGAAGAGCTTGATAAGTACGATCTCAGAGTTGGAATAAGAACGATATCCACCGATGAAAAGCGAATACTTTTGAATGGGAAACCGATAAAGCTTCGTGGATTTGGAAAGCATGAGGAGTTTCCAATCGAAGGACAGGGGACCTTTTATCCTGTTATTGTGAAGGACTTCGATCTGATGAAGTGGGTGGGGGCGAATTCTTTCAGAACATCTCACTACCCTTATTCGGAAGAATGGCTTGACATGGCAGACGAATTCGGATTCTTGGTAATAGATGAAGCACCTCATGTAGGGCTCGAGAAATACCACTACGAGAATGAGAGAACTGTCGAGCTGTGCGTTGAAAACATCAAAAGACTCATCGACAGGGACAAAAATCATCCTTCTGTCATAATATGGAGTGTCGCAAACGAGCCTGATTCAGCATATTTGAAAGCCGATGAATTCTTCAAAAGGCTCTATGATACAGCCAAGACATCTGATCCAACGCGCCCTGTAACCATGGTCAGTTGTGTACCATTTTGCCCTAAATCGGGTGGTTCGGACGTTGCGATGAAGCATTTCGACGTCATAAGTATCAATCGTTATTACGGATGGTATAAGCTGCAAGGGAAGATAGAAGAGGCCAAGAAGGTTCTGAGTGATGAACTCGATGAACTTTACCTACGATACGAACGGCCGATAATAGTTACCGAGTTCGGAGCAGATGCAATAGCTGGTTTTCACTCCGATCCCCCTCAAATGTTTTCCGAAGAATATCAGGCTCGATATATAAGAGGTATGATCGAGGTGATGGATAAAAAGGATTTTGTAAGTGGCACACACGTATGGGCATTCGCGGATTTTAAAACGGCTCAAAATATTCATAGAGCACTCTTTAACTACAAAGGGATCTTTACAAGGACCAGGGATCCTAAGTTATCAGCTCACACCTTGAGATCTCTCTGGAAAGGAGCGATTGAATGAAGATCAGCTTCATAGGAGCAGGAAGTGTCAGATATACTTTGAAATTGGTTGGAGATTTGGCCAAGACAAAAGAACTTTTTGGCACAAGAGTTTCATTCATGGATATAGACGAAAGAAGGTTAGATGCTGTTTACAATCTCGCTAAGAGATATGCAGATGAAGTGGGAGGGATTTTGGAATTCGAGAAAACCATTGATATGAGTAGAGCGTTAGACGGAGCCGATTTCGTTGTAAACACAGCTCTTGCAAGAGCTGAGGGGCATCAAGATGGTTACGTTCAATACGAGATCACGAGGGATGTTAGTCAAAGGCATGGATATTACCGAGGTGTAGATTCTCAAGAATTCAACATGGTTTCCGACTATTACACATTCTCCAATTACAATCAGCTCAAACTCTCGTTAGATATAGCTAAAGCTGTTGAAAAAATATGCCCAGATGCTTGGCTCATTCAAACGGCTAATCCTGTCTTTGAGATAACGCAACTCGTTAAGAGACAAACTAATGCGAAGATCGTAGGATTTTGTCACGGAGTTCAAGGTGTTTACGATGTGTTCAAGGCTTTGGAATTAGAGCCATCCGAAGTAGATTGGCAAGTTGCTGGAGTTAATCATGGTATATGGCTCAATCGTTTTCTATATAAAGGAAAAGATGCATATCCCATTTTAGACAAATGGATAGAGGAAAAATCGGATACTTGGGAACCAAAAGATCCATGGGACTCACAGATGAGTCCAGCAGCAGTGGATATGTATAGGTTCTATGGAAACTTTCCAATTGGTGATACAGTTAGGAATGGAAGCTGGAAGTATCATTATAACCTCGAGACTAAGAAGAGATGGTTTGGTAAGTTTGGTGGGATAGACAACGAGATCGAAAGACCAAAATTCTACGAGGTACTACGCCAAGTAAGGGTGAAGATAATCGAAGTTTCTAAGGATCCGTCCATAAGGCTTACCCAAAACTGGCCTGATGAATTTCCAAAGGAAAAACTCAGTGGCGAGCAACAAATACCCTTCATAAATGCCATTGCCAATGGAAAGAAGGCAAGACTTTTCCTCAACGTTCTGAATAACGGAGCAATCCGAGGGATACCAGACAACGTTGTCGTTGAAATACCTGTTGTTGTTGATGATAGAGGGATTCATCCCGAAAAGATAGAACCAGATTTATCCGAAAGAATAAAAAAGATGTACTTGCTCCCGAGGATCATAAGGATGGAAATGGCCCTTGAAGCTTTTACTACAGGGGACAGGAAGGTTCTCGAAGAGGTGTTGATCAGAGATCAAAGAACTAGCTCTTACAAACAGGTTAAGGAGGTGTGGGATGAGATTCTTTCTCTTCCCTTTAACGAAGAGATGAAAAAACATTACGGAAATGATGTAATAACTCGATCAAGGTAAATCGATATGGTGTAAAGAAAGATTACATCTCTATCCTGCCCAGAATGTAAACGGGTTGATCTCTTTTCGCCCCGAATTTCAATGCATCCCTCAAGCTCCTCATAAATATATCCAGATGCTTCCCTTTTATTTTACTACCCCTATCTTCGACCACGAATATACCACCATTTGGCTTGTCCTTGAAATATGGTATGTAATATACAGTCCCAAATTTTATCCTCGGGTCTGCCGCAACTGTATACCAATCCTTCGCCTTTCTTCCACTTGCCGTTATACCATATAAAGGATGATTTGGACTTTTACCTGTGGATTCAGGACCCGCAGTGTATGCGGTTAAGAGATAGAAATCAGGCTTTTTGAACCTCACTTCGTTTATGAAACCAGAGAATTCTTTTCTCAGCATTACAGGAGGCCTCAAATGTGATGCGGCATCTGGAAGGTATTGAAGAGGATCTAATGTATTGGCAAAGTGCCTCAGGGTGAATCTCAAGGATGTATCACTACTCTTACCGATCACATCACCCTTGTCTACCTCATCTCCTCTTTTAACGTAAACATTTTTTAACGGGGTATATTCTGTAGACCATCCGTTAAGATGTTCTACATAGACTGTGTATCCTGAAGTAGAATTACCTTTTATCGCATAGACTATTCCATCCCTTGCATTTCTTACAAACCCCCCTTTATGGGTGTCTATTTCTATATAAGAATAAAATTTTCCTTTTTCCCAACCGTATTCTCTCTTTACAATGCCATCTACGGGCCATACATACGGCTGTTTTTCCAATCTTATTCTCTTCAGTTTTCCGGAAATATCTGTGGTCTTTATCACCTCGAATTCCTTTTTTTCTTTGATCACTTTCTTAACGGAGGGTATGGTCTCGTCCTCTACCTTACCTGGAACATACAGCATATCCTTGAAGACCGTGTGATTCACGAGAGAAATGGGTATCTTGATCTTTGCCCAACCTATCCCACTCTTATCATCGAATCCCCATTCGTCGAATACAACATTCCTGATGAAAGCCCTCAAATGTATGGAAACCTCTTTGTTTTTGAGCACGTAGTCTTTAACGGATGTTCCCCCCTTTAAAGTAAAACCATAAAGGATGGCGGTAAGATTGTACTCGGCATCGAGTTTGGCAGCATCTATAGCAGTTATCTTCTTCATCGCTTCACCCTTCGCCGCTGGAGAAGGAATACCCATTCCATAGACGACGAAGAAATCACCTTCTTGCATTACCCCACCATGAAGTGCCTCATATTCTGATGAACTCTTGTTCAACGAGCATGCCGTTATAATTACAGCTAATATTAATAAAGCCAAGAGCATCGGCTTCTTCATAAGATCCCTCCTAAATCGATGTTAAATTATAAATGTTGAATGGTGTATTAAAATGCTCTTTCACCAATTTTTTCATCCAACATTAATAAAGCATCTAACATCTCTCATTTACGCTCATGGTAAATGTTTGTAGAGAAAATCTCCCGTGAAGATGGAAACAGCGATACCTCCTATTATGCATAGTGTAGGCCATAAGCCATTATTTCTCCATTCTTGTGGGGCGGCAAAATACATGGCACCGCTCGTCAGGATCGCCGGATATATATACGCTGCTGGCCTCGATACCCATTTGGTGATCTTGAATATCCCTGCGGAGGTGGTAAAGTCATTCGAAAGGACAACGGTAGAATCCAAGCCTATTACCTTATAGCTTCCTCTTAAAGTACCGATATAACCTCTTTTCTCTACGAAGAGTCCTTCAAGCCAATTTTCCCTTGCAGGCTCATAACTCATGGCATATAGAATGAACTTGGAGAAGTAGTTTATACCTGCCATTTGGGATACCTTTTCTAAAAGATTGTTACTCACCAAACCGCTTAACGTCAATTTCTTTTCCCCAACTATCTTCGATATAACACTGCGATCTATAACCGTTATCTTTCGCCTTGTCAAAGCATTTACCATTTCTGAATCGAAGATCTGTTCTGCCCCAGTTAAGGATACTCCTGCATTATTCACCTCGATTATACCGATGTTATTTAGCTTCGCACCCACCACGCTATTCGCTATGATATCGCCCGCTCTCTTACTCAAAGATATAAACAACTCACGCTTCACCGCATTCACATCTGCCAGTAATATCGAGGAGAAAAAACACAGGGTGATTATGAATATGAAACGCTTGATTGACATATTTCACCTCCTGAAGTTCATTTTTTCAGTTTGTATATCTTGAATCCATCGCCGGTCTTGGATATCACATATGTATTATCCGGAGATGCCGAGAATATCTTGTAATCCTTTCCCTTTAGCTTTATGGAGTAGCTCGTATCGACAGATGGCCCCTTTTTGGTATAGAAATCGTAGGGACATAGACCAGGCAAAAGGTCCTTTTGAAAAGAGTAATCTTGAGCAGTCGATGGTGACTTTATTCCTATCCATACTCGCTTTGAGCCGGTGATAAAGAATGTGAAATATTCGGCACCGGTTTGGGGCCCTGAGAACATCTTGATCATCTTTTCGAAATCCAGTTTTTCGTTGGACAAGAAGTTATACGCCGTTATCATGTTGTTCAGCAAACCATTCGGTCCCAGATATTCCCTGTTCTTCATTAT